>CAZUCM010000021.1:0-17383 GCA_964619235.1 uncultured Terriglobales bacterium | reverse complement strand
GCACCCTGCAGGTGGGGCCCCAATATTCCCATGTCGTCCGCAATACCTGGTCCGGAGTTAGCGGCGAACCGCAGGGATCCGACAACATGTTTTTCACTTCGTTCCGCTATTACTTGCCGTAACGTTCCAAACCCTCTCCTTTGGGCGGCATGAGGCCACCCGAAGGAGAGGGAATTCAAGTGGCAACGGGAAAAACCTGCGCCCCCCAGCGAGATGTACCCTGACCGTTATATCCGAGCCGCGTCCAGACCGGTCGTCCCGGGAGTTCATTGGAATGTGACTCCCAGCCAGATACCAATTGCTATCAGCCGCAAATCGATTCAAGTTCATCTCACTCTGCCCGGAAGGGCGCGAAACGTCCTGCGGCGATTTGACTGAGCGGGGTGTCTAACTAAGGCGTACCGCAGGAAAGATGACGGCCTCCCAGCATATCGCATATTAACACTCCTGTAACATTCTATTCATAAAGCGCAGCCAAGCTGTACAATCTAATAGCTTCGCGGTCAGCCGTATTGCCTTATCGAATCTGCGTTTCTATGTAGCTCTCACGGCAAAATAATGAAAGTGGTTTAATGTGCCGAAGTACTAAGAGTCCGAAGCACGTAGCCCGCATAAAGTTCGGCGGGCCGTGCGGCAGGAGTGACTGGGAATGAATGCCCTTAGTATACGAGTCAGAATCAGACTGGCCATCGGGGTCCTGGGAGCGGGATATGTACTGCTCTTTCTTCTGGTGCAGTGGACCGGGCTGAAGACCCAAGCCTGCATGAAGATCGTGTCACAGGAAGCGTCTCCGGCAACGCAGAGCGCGCAAGAGGCGGCGGCTGGTCTGCAGAAACTCGCGAAAGGTTATGCTGACGCGGCATTGACGCAGGACCGGAACGGCATGGCACAAGCTGAGGAATCTATTCCCGCTGTCATCAGTGCTCTGGCTTCCGTCGAAAAACATACGGCCTTCAACCCAGACAGACAAAAGCAGGCTTCCGAACTGAGCCGCCGCTTTGCAAACTGGAACACGCAAGCCGAAAAAGTTTACGGTGACATGATCTCCAGCGTGTTTGTCTCTGAGCAGACGCAAACGGCGGCGACAGCGCTTACCCAGGAGGCGCAACAAATGGATGCGTCCCTGCAGGAGTTGCGCGCGACGCTCTCGCTGGATTCCCAGGCGCAACTGGGGAGTGTCTCCTGGTGGGCGAAAGCGCAGAGAGTTTTTGGATTGGTGCTGTTCCTGGCGATTGCGGGGGCGGCGATTGTGCTGGCGCTGATGATCGAGCGGCGAGTGTGCGATCCGCTGCAACAGTTGAGCGCACGGTTCAACGACATTGCCGAGGGGGAAGGCGACTTGACGCAGCGGATTCCGGTTCGGTCGCGGGACGAAATCGGGGAACTGAGTCTTGGCTTCAACCGCTTCATCGATAAGCTGCAGAATATTATTCGTCAGGTCAAGCTGAATACCACGCAGTTAGCGGCTGCCAGCCACGAACTCGCTTCCTCGGCCGTGCAGATGGCCCGCGGGTCGGAGACCCAACAGCGCCAGACGGCCCAAGTGGTTACGGCGATGCAGCAAATGACAACCTCGGTGACCGAGGTTTCCGAAAACTCGAGTAGCGTGGCCAGGGACGCCCGGCAGGCGGCAGGAGATGCGCGCGATGGCGGAAGAATTGTCCAGACCACGGTGGACATGATGCGCAACCTCACCGAAGCGGTAAGCGTAGTCGCCAAGGGAATTTCGCAGTTGGGCGAGAGGTCGGATCAGATCGGGCGGATCGTGAGTGTAATCGAAGAGATTGCCGACCAGACCAATCTCCTGGCGTTGAATGCAGCGATTGAAGCAGCGCGTGCCGGCGAGCAGGGCCGGGGATTTGCCGTGGTCGCCGACGAAGTGCGCAAGCTGGCGGAACGCACGACCAAGGCTACACAGGAGATCGCGGGGACGATCGCGGTCATCCAGCAGGAAACGATGGCCGCGGTGGCCTCCATGGATCGGGGAACCGCACAGGTGAAGCAAGGAGTGACGGCCACAATGGAAGCGGGCGCCAGGTTGCAGCAGATCATCGAGGGCTCCGAGCGCGCGGCAGACCGGATCACGCGCATCGCAGCGGCGGCGGCGCAGCAGGCCGAGGCCAACCGCCAGGTCAATTCCAGCATTCACGAAATCGCGAAGATCTCACACGAATCCGCCTGCGGCGCAAAGGAGTCGGCCAAGGCCTGCGAGGAACTCAGTAACCTGGCGATGGAACTCGAGTCGCTGGTCGGCCGGTTCAATGTCGAAAACGCAAGAGTCGAGGTCACATTGCCCAAGGAAGTACCGCTATGGGCGGCTCGCGATGATCGGGCGATGGCCCCAGCCACGTCCGGTTGAAGGCTGCCGCGCGAATGCGGGAGTTGAATCGGCATCTTTATTCATAGAGTGTTCGGGGACTGCTCTTGCGCTGCAGTCTATCTAACCGGCGCTTGTAAGCGGCGCACTGGCGGCGATAAGCTTCGGCCTCGATCCCGCCCAACCGGCGGGCCTGGTGAAGTTTGGCCAGCGCTTCGTGCACGAGGGAGGCGGCGCGCTCCGGTTGCCGGGCATTGTGCTCATAGTACATAGCCAGTTGTTCGTAGGCCACAAAGCCTTCCCGCGAGTCGCCCAGGATTTCTTCCCAGAGTTTGCAGGCCAAGCCGAGGTCTCCCTGTCGCTTTGCGAGCCGCGCCAGGGATATACGGGCTGCGCGGCCAACCTCCGCCGGCAAGGGTGAGGCGATCGAGTGCTGATATAGTTCCCGGGCGCGAGCAGTTTCGCCACGCCGTTCGCAGATGCGCGAGACGCCGTAGACCTCCAACCCGTCTTCGCCGCAGCGCTCCGGTTGGGCCAACAATGCCAGCACACGGCAGGAAAGCCTGGCCAGACCGCGCAAGTCCATCTGATTGTGCGTCACGACAGGGACCAGCGGCTCCGCGGCTCCGCCCCGCAGGAAGTCGAAGTAAATCCGTGGAATCATTTCCGACAAGATGTCGGCGCCACGGTCCCATCCCAGGACGTGCCGTTCGAGCTCCGCCAGCCGCACCGAACCTAACCGCAGCCGCCACAAGCTTCGCGCGGGATGAAGCAAGTCCAGATGCGCTCGTGGCGCCGGGGGAGCAATCTGGCGGGTCATGCGGTATCGGGTCTCGAGCAGCGGCCAGTCGAAAGACTTGCCATTGAAGGTGACCAGCACCCGCCGTTCCGCCATGCGCTCGGCCAGTTCGGCCAGGAGCGACGTCTCTTCGCTGAGTTCGCGCATCAGGAATTGTTCGACCTGGATACCTCCGCTGTCCCACCAGGCGATGCCGACCAGGAACGCGTATGTTCCCGTGCCTCCGGCCAGCCCCGTGGTTTCGGTGTCGAGAAAAAGCCACTGCCGCGGATCGGCAACTTCGAGGTCCGCATCAGGCGCCAGCAGACGTAATGCTGCCGGGTCCGGAACCTCGGAAGGGTCGGGGAACCAGCAACGCAGGGACAGATGCTCTCCGAACCGGTTGCGCACGGGGGATGCGCCCAGGAGTTGGGCCAGCGTTCCCGCGTGTTCGGGAATTCCCCAGGCGCAAACGCCCGAATCGTCGGGGACATAAGTCAACTCGCGGCTGGGGCCCAGCGCTGATCGAACGGGCGCCGGGCGAAGAGCGTTGAGCCCGGCAAATCGATCTTGTTTGATCGAACTCATGGGTTCAACCCGCCAGCCTCTCCAAAATTGCCAGCGCGGCTTCCTTCGTGCGCTCGCTCTTTTCTCCGGCCGGACCCACACACGAAGGACAACCGCTTTCGCATGGGCAGGCGGTGATGAGTTCCCGGGTGCGTTGCAAAAGAGTCTGGTGAACGCGATAGAGCGGTTCGCTGAAACCGATGCCGCCCGGGTAGGCGTCATACAGATACAGATTGGGCGAAAAGAGCTCGGGCATCTCTGCCGGATTGCTCATGGCCGGAGTGAACTCCTGCCACTCCGCATTGCGCCCCGGGTTGGGCGGGCGCTCGCCCACGGCGGTACCCAGGTCCCGGCGGTCGCACATCAGCAACAAGGTAGCCATGGATTCCAGCGCGAAGAGCAGGCCGAAGATGCCACTCTGCCGGTCAGAGAGCGAGAAGGGCAGCGCCGAGAGCAGTTCGTGTTCCAAGGTCAGCCAGAACGCCGTCGTGTGCATTTCGTTCTCCGGCAACTCCAGTTTCCCCGAACCGATGTTTTCGTTGGTGAAGAACTTGATTTTCTTGAAGCCGACGACCTGGGAGCGCACCAGCACATCCCCGTGGGCGCGCGCCGCGGGGCCGGCAATGCGGGACTCTTCCGCGACCTCCAGGACGCGCACCTGTGTGTAGCGAATCGCGTCGGTGAAATAATCCACGTTCACCGGCTTCACGTAGGCCTTGCGCTGGTCGAAATCGAGGCGCTCAACGTGGTATTGCTGTCCCTGATGGAGGTAAATCGCTTTGGGGTGCACCGTGGTCAGCGCCGACGAGAAATCCACCTCGCCGATCACTTCCGGCCGCCCGTGTTCGGCGCCCGCAGTGTCAATGATCACAAAATTGTCCGAAGTTACCGAGCGCAGGCTGATGGTATCCGCCGGATAACTCTCATGCACCCAATGCCAGTTGCCGCCGCTGCGATGGAGATAGCCTGCCTCGGCCAGCCTTTCGCAGAGCGCGGGTAAATCCACATCGCCAAAGCGCTCTTCCGGAGACACCGGCAACTCGAAGGCGGCGCACTTCACATGGTTGACGAGGATTTCGAGATTGTCCGGCTGGATATAGGCATGTTCGGGGGAGCCGCCGAAAAAGTAATCCGGATGCTGCACGATGAACTGATCCAGCGGCGCCGAAGAAGCCACCAGTACGGCGCAGGAGGTACCGCTACGGCGTCCGGCGCGCCCAGCCCGTTGCCAGGTAGAAGCGATGGAGCCGGAGTAGCCGGCCATGACACAAGCGTCGAGCGAACCAATGTCAATGCCCAGTTCCAGTGCGCTGGTTGCGACCACGCCGCGAATGCTCCCGGCGCGCAGTCCGTGCTCGATCTCGCGGCGTTCGCGGGGCAGGTAGCCGCCCCGGTAACCTCGGATCGGCTCGGACTGGCCCGGCTTCGGCGGATTGGCCTGTTGCAGGTAGGTGAGCAATACTTCCGTGTGCAGGCGGCTGTTGGCGAAGACAATGGTCTGCAGCTTCCGTGCCAGCAACTCCCGGGCGACACGCGTGGTCTCGTTTAGATAGCTGCGGCGAATTCCCAGGTTTCGGTTCACCATTGGCGGGTTGTAAAAAACGAAAACTTTTTCGGCCGACGGTGCGCCGTTCTCCTCGACCACTTCGGTCTCATCCTCTATTAAGTGGGCAGCCAGCTCCCCGGGATTGGCGATGGTAGCCGAGCAGCAGATGAATTGCGGCTTGGCGCCGTAGAACTTCGCAATGCGTGCCAGCCGCCGCAGCACGTTCGCCAGATGGCTGCCGAAGACTCCGCGGTAGGTGTGCAATTCGTCGAGCACGATATAGCGCAGGTTTTCGAAGAGCCGCATCCACTTTGTGTGGTGCGGCAGTATGCCGGCGTGCAGCATGTCGGGATTGGTCAGGATCAAATGGCCGCGCTCGCGAATGGCCTTGCGCGCATCGCCGGGGGTGTCGCCGTCGTAGGTGAACACGCCAAAACGATCGTCCAACCGGGTGGCCAGATCGTGCAGCTCGGCCAGTTGGTCCTGCGCCAACGCCTTGGTGGGGAACAGGTAGAGAGCGCGAGTGTCGGGGTTATTAAGAATGGCGTTCAGCACCGGCAAGTTGTAGCTGAGCGTCTTGCCGGAGGCCGTCGGCGTGACCACCACCAGATTCTTTCCCTGGTGGGCGAGTTCCGCCGCAGCCGCCTGGTGTGAGTACAGCTGTTCGATCCCCTTGGCACGGTAGGCCTCAGCCAACTCGGGGCACACCCAGTTGGGAATGGGTTGGAACCGGGCCGGACGCGCGGGAAGATGCCGTACCGCGGTGAGAACTTCATCAACCTGATAACGGTTGACCAAGGCGCCCAATGCATCCTGCACCATTTCCACTGTGGTGCGGGAGCGTACGACGAGCCTGTCTGCCATTGTAGCCATGCAAAACTCCGAGCCGAAATCAGGGCACAAGCCTGGACGGCCTGTTTTCGTATTTTATTCGCCCTTAACGTAGCACGGGAAGGGGTAAGGCAGCAAGAGGCTTCGCACTGCGATCATTAACCGCCGAAAACATCGCGTTTGCCGGCAATCCGTGCTGGCAAAGGCGCCGGTTGTCGCTATTGATTGAAAAGGGAAGCACGGCTACGTATGCTATTGCCATATCCCCTTCCGGTCGGTCGGTAGACGAAAGAGTTTTGATGGGTATGAAAAGCAAAGGCGGCGTTTGGCTGCCCCCGGACGGCTCGTCCGGCGAAAGCGCTTGGTCGAGAATTCGGACATTGCTGTCCTGGCTGTGGGGCAAGTCTCGCCGCTATCTGGGAAATCGCTATTTCGTTTTCCTTGTCTTCATGGTGGCGTTCGCCGAGGGACTGGGCCGGATGAGCGAAATGCCGGGAATCTGGCCGCATCTGCTTATCGAAGGGCCCATCCTGCTTGCTCTCTACTGGGCGCTCAATTTCATACTGAGGCCGGGAAAACCTGCGCCCTATGTTGCCGCCGCGCCCATCGTGCTGGCCTATGCCGCTTACGACGTTTTCTTTTCCGCCTATGGGAGCGTTTTTCGCATTATCGATTTCCAGAACCTGCCGGAACTGGTGAAGGTGGCGCCGCTGGTTTGGCGGGCGGGTCTGCTGGCGGCGCTTGCACTGCCGGTGGTCCTGGTGCTCTGCTTTGTTGATTACCGGCGATACCGGCGCATCCTGATGGTGGCTGGACTGGCGGCCGTGCTGGTTTCGACGGTGGAGTTTCTGCCCAGCGTGGTCCTGTTCGGACTCAATCTGGCGCGGATCAAGGTGACGGTCTTTTCCGATGTGCAAAGCGTCGACGATAACGGCCGCTTCACCATGGTGCTGTACTTCGAAGCGCGGCGGCGAAAGGCGCTCGCCGATGTCGCCAGATACCGGGAGCGCGGCGATTATGCCATGGAAGCCCGCACGGCCGCGGACTTTATCCGGACGCACGGCAACCATCGCAACGTGCATCTGGTGATCCTCGAGAGTTTTTTGGACCCTACGCTGCTCGGTGCGGTAGCGTTTTCAAGAGATCCGCGCCACCCCGACTTTGCCAAGCTGGTTGGGGACGGGCAGGGCTTTTCCGTGTCGCCTGTTTTCGGCGGCGGGACCGCCCAGGCGGAATTCGAGGTGCTTTGCGGCGTACCGGCTTTGCACAGACTTTCCAGTATTGAGTTCGACGATTTCACGGGGCAAGCGGCGGGCTGCATGCCCCGCATTCTGGCCCAGGCCGGCTATGCGACCAATGCCAGCAACGCCTTCGAGCCAAACTATTTCAACGCCACCAAAGCCTATAGCGGCATTGGATTCGACAATATCTTTTTTCCCATCGAGTATGCGAATGCCCGGCCGAGTTACCTGACGATCGCCGACGAATCGGAAGACGAAGGATATATCTTCGACGGTGACTTGTTCGACCAGAATCTGGCGTTTGTTGCCCGGACGTTGCGGGAACATCCGGACCGGCCCATTCTCAACTACGTGCTGGGGATATACGGTCATGCGCCGCACGAAATCGACCTGCAGCAGAGGCCGCTGGTGCTCTCCGTAAAGGCGCCTCATAACGACCAGCAACTGTTGCGGGCGGCGAATCAATACTGGTACCGCACCCAGGCGATCGCCAAATATGTCCGCGGCCTGATCAAGCTCGATCCCAACAGCCTGATCATTATCATGAGCGATCATCTGCCGCCGCTTGACGAAGGAGTGAAAAGCTACAAAGACTTTCGATATCTGGATAACATCGAGGACAGCACGCACCTGAACCGCATCCTGGTGGTGGAGAATGGCGTGGTGGTGCGGCACAAGACAATCAACCACTATGACGTTTCATCGCTCATCTACGACTACCTGACCAGCCAGGGCTTCTGCACGAAAAACGACTGCGTGCTGTCGGCTTCGGTCCGCGAGGACAAGTACATGTGGCTGATGGCCCACGCGGTCGGGCTCCAGTAACAGGACGACAATCCCGCGAACGGGGATCATATGCGCCACGATGTGTGCATTTACGGCCCTCCGGAGGCACGGCGCGATTCAGGAGCGAAGGGAAGCGCAAGCCAGGCGCGCTAAACGCGTCCCTAACCTAAAATTAGTAAAGCACTTGTCTCAGCCTCCGCTGATCGGCGGAAACGCGAATCTCCACGGTTTCAACCCTTCCCGATGAGTTACAATTCGCCCAGCCCGCTGTGGGGGCGCACAAGCGGTCCCGCCGGTCGATTTTGTGTGGAGAACAGAGACGCTTGCCCAGAAGTAAAGCAACCACAACCGGCCGAAGTCGATCCGTCCGAAATGGCCCTATGGCCTCCTCTCCACGGAATCATCCGGGAAAAAGTTGGGAACTGGGCGCCAGCCTGCAGCCGGGCGGCGTTACCTTCAGCGTCTATGCGCGTCATGCCGCCGCACTTCAACTTTTGCTGTTTGACGGTGCGGATCTGGCCGAACCCTCCCAGGTCATCGACTTCGACTACCGCCTTAACCGCACCGACGACTACTGGCACCTGTTCGTCCCCGGACTAAAGGCGGGACAGATTTATGCATATCGTGCATTCGGACCCTTCGCCCCGGATCGCGGCCTGCGCTTCGATTCAGAATCCGTGCTGCTGGATCCCTATGGCAAAGCGCTGATCATGCCCCCCGGCTATAACCGTGGCATTCTCGCGGCACCGGGAGACCATACCGCGATGGCCCCCAAGAGCGTCGTCGTGGACCGGCGCAGCTACGCATGGGAAGGCGATACCGCGCCTCGACGGCCTTTTGCGGAGACCGTGATCTACGAGATGCATGTGGGCGGTTTTACCCGCAATCCCAACTCCGGCGTGGCTCCGGAAAAGCGCGGCACGTATGCCGGACTGATCGACAAGATCCCTTATCTGGTCGACCTGGGCATTACCGCGGTGGAACTGCTCCCGGTGTTTCATTTCGACGAGCAGGATGCACCCTCCGGCCGTCGAAATTACTGGGGATACAGTCCGATTTCATTTTTTGCGCCCCATGCCGGCTTCAGCTCCCGGCCGGAGCCGCTGGCGGTTCTCGACGAATTCCGTGACATGGTCAAGGCCTTTCACCAGGCCGGTCTCGAGGTGATTCTTGACGCGGTGTATAACCACACCGCCGAAGGCAATATCAACGGACCCACATTGTGCTATCGCGGCCTGGCCAACGAAACCTATTACATTCTGGAGGACGAGGGCGGCGGCTATGCCAATTACAGCGGCACAGGTAACACGCTGAAAGCCGACCATCCGGTGGTGCGGCGCCTGATCATGGATAGCCTGCGGTACTGGGTGAAGGAGATGCACGTCGACGGTTTCCGCTTCGATCTGGCCTCTATCCTGGCGCGCGACAGCGCCGGACGGCCGTTGGCCTCTCCGGCGATTCTCTGGGACATCGATACCGACCCGGTGCTGGCCGGCACCAAGCTCATCGCTGAACCCTGGGATGCCGGCGGTCTCTATCAGGTCGGCAGCTTCGTCGGCGACCGATGGAATGAGTGGAATGGAATGTTCCGCGACGACGTGCGCAGTTTTCTTCGCGGCGACGATAATACCGTCGTGCACGTCGCCAGCCGCATCACAGCCAGTCCCGATCTATATGGCCTCAAGGAACGCGGCCCGGAGAAAAGCGTCAATTTCGTGACTTGTCATGACGGGTTTACCCTCAACGACGTGGTGTCGTACAACCAGAAGCACAACGAGGCGAACGGGGAAAACAACGCGGACGGCAACGACAACAACCTGAGCTGGAACTGCGGGGCCGAGGGACAGACCGCAGATCCGCGGGTTCTGGATCTTCGTAACCGGCAAGTCAAGAATTTCCTGGCACTCATGCTGCTCTCGATGGGGACCCCCATGTTGTTGATGGGCGACGAGGTGCGGCGTACGCAAAACGGTAATAACAACGCTTACTGCCAGGACAACAGCCTGAGCTGGTTCGACTGGCAGCTGCTCTCACGGCACGCCGACGTGCACCGCTTCGTCAAGTTGCTGATTCAGGCCCGCCGCCACCAGCAGGCGGAAGATAGTCCGGAGATGACTCTCAATCAGGTGCTGTCGCAGGCGCACATCCAGTGGCATGGCGTAAAGATCGATAAGCCCGATTGGTCGGCGTACTCGCATTCCCTGGCCGTTACCTCCCTGAGCCAGCGTAATAATGTGGCATTGCACATGATCGCCAACGCATACTGGAAACCCCTGAAATTCGAATTGCCGGTACCCGACAGTCCCTGGTTCACCGGATGGCGGTTGTGGATCGATACCTCCCTGCCCTCGCCAGAGGACATACGGACAGCCAACGAAACGGTTGCATTCAATCAATCGACCTATCGGGTGAACCCGCGGAGCGTGGTGGTTCTGGTATCCGATGCTGGTCCGCTATAGAGAATGGCTCAGCCGTGATTGGCAAGCTGTTCAATGATCTCGCGGCAGCCCGGGAATAAAGCCAGCAACTGGTCGCGCTTGCCCATCTCGAAATCTGAAAAATCGAAACCGGGAGCCACAGTGCAGCTGACCAGACTGTACGAGCCGGACTCACTCGGCCGGGCGCCAAACCAGTCTCCGGCGGGAATCATGGCCTGGAAGCTTTCGTTGCACTCGGGATGAGAGCCCAGCAGGGTAACATGGCTGTTCCCGTCCGGGGCGATACTGCAGAGGGACAAGGGACATCCGGTATGGAAGAACCATAACTCGTCGCTCTTCAACCGGTGCAGCGCCGAGCGCTGGCCGCTTTCCAGCAAATAATAAATGGCGGTGGAGAATCGGCGGTCACTGCTATAGCGCGGCGGCAGTGCAGCCCGGGCGATGGTCTCCGGCGAACGATAGACCTCGCGATACCATCCACCCTCGGGATGACGGACAAGTCCGAGTTTTTCAATCCAATATGCCGGCTCATTCATTGTGATCAACCCTCATGGGTGTTCTATAAGATTTGCAGCTTACCAGCAACGATGATCATTCGCCTGCCTGCCTGGGAACGCGCGTCGCCAGCCCGCGTTCCCAGACCTGGCCCGCCCGGACACGACGACAACAGCCGCGTCTGGCATAACCAGCTGGTTCCCAGTTCGACAATTGCGCGCCGCGTATTCCGGTCCTATCGTTCAAGGATGCGCCACAGAATACTGATGATCTTCCTGCTACTCGGCAGTGTCTCGTGCGGCCGTCCGTCCCGGCAGGCGGCGACTACCCAGTTGGTTTCTTCCGCCAATGCCGTGACAGTTACCGAAGTGCATTTCCCCAGCACTGCCATTGGCGGGTTGCTCTGGTATCGCGTCATCGTACCCGCAGCGGCGACGGCAGAACGCTTTCCGGTGCTTTATCTGTTGCATGGGGCGAACAGCAGCCCCGTGGAAATCATGGAGTGCTCGGATGTGGTGAAACTCGCTGGCGAGATGCATATGATCGTTGTAATGCCCTACGCCGGAAACTCTTACTACACCAATGCCAAGCACAAAGCGCATGCGCGGTGGGAGGATGCGATTGCCGGCGAACTGCCGCGCGACGTGGCGGCAAGATTCCCCGTCCTGCCGGGGCGCGAACATACCGGCATAGCGGGCATTTCCATGGGTGGATACGGCGCTGCAAAACTCGCCGTCAAGCATCCGGAGCTATATTCGTTTGCCGGGGTGATGAGCGGCGCACTGGACATCACACGCCGTCCCATTCGGCTGCGGCGACTGGATCAGGCATGGAGAATATGGAGCATCTTCGGCCTGCGGCCGAGCGCCAGACGGGACGAGGATATCTTTGATCTGCTCGACCGCGCCGGCAACGGCGGAGCTGGTCCGCAATGGTTTGAATCCTGTGGTGAACGCGATCCGCTGCGTGCCGTCAATCAGCGGCTGGTGAAGAAGTTGCGGGAGCGCGGAACCGCCGTCACCGGATTAACGACGGCCGGCGGGCATGACTGGCAAAGCTGGAAACCGGCAATTGCGGAGTTGTTCACCAGAGCGGCGACAAGGTTGCAATAGCCATGATCACTGGTTGCCGGCGCGCGCTATCCGCATCCCCGGCGTCATGCGATTGTCCCCAATTACGATCTTCTGCCCCAGAAAATGGGGCTGCATGTGAAACACATAAATGTCGAGTACAGCCTTCACCCTGGCGAATTGCTCGCGGCAGCGCGTTTTGAAGGCGTAACGGAATTCCACCTCCGTCGCGTCAAAACCGATGGCGTCGATTCCGCGATGGCCGGCGAGGAAAATCGCACGCTGGTTATGGAAGTGTTGCGAGATGACGGTAATCTGGCCCTGCCCGAAAATTTCCTTTGCCCGCACCACGGAGTCCAGGGTGCGAAAACCTGCGTAATCCAAATAAATCCGATCAGCCGGAACACCCTTTTCCAGCAATGCCATCTTCATGTCGGCAGGTTCGTCTGTGGGTCGAGAGGCAGGCCGGACGAATCGCCAACCGGGAGTATTAACGAGAAGCGAGAAACGGCTTTTCTGGTCCAATCCGTTACCTTGGTGATGCCTTCCGGCTTGAATGAACCTTAGTTTTATGCCGATAAACCATACATACCTTATGAATGCTGGTGAATCCATGAACCGTATCACGCATATGACCTGTCTGCTTCTGGCGGGAGTTTTACTCGCCGGTTACGCTTTCGCACAGGATTCCTCAAATTCCGGTGCTGCGAGCCTGGGGGATATTGCCCGGGCCTATCGCGACCATAAGCAGGTCGAAGTGCAGGTGAATCCGGAGGATGCCAAGGTCCTGTTTGCGGCCGTGGACGAGATTTCCAGCTTCGCCAGCCAGGACTCCGGTTTCATCAAACACGCCGCAATCAAGCGGGAGTTGGTCAATCGCGAGCACGTCGCCAAGAATATGGCTAAAGCCTTGAATAGCGACGCCGTGGAAGAAGAGGTCTTGCGCTCGGAGCTGGTGCTGCAGAAGTTCGGACTGCTGCCGCCCGGTTTTCAGTTGAAGGAATTCCTACTGAAAACCAAACCCATGCAGTTGCAGGGATATTACGATCCGAAAGACAAAACGATGTACTTGATGGATTGGGTCGATCTCGAGGACCAGCGGCCGATCATGGCCCACGAATTGACCCACGCATTGCAGGATCAGAACTACGACCTGACAAAATTCGTATTCTTTCATCACGACGCGCAGCGCGCAGAAGCGGCGCCCGCCGATGATCCCGACGAACGATCCGACGTCCATCGGGCTGTGGTGGAAGGACAAGCTATGGTGGTCTATCTGGACTACATGGCGCAGGAGGCGGGCCTCAGCCAGGGCGAGTTCCCGGAAGTCAGGGCCCGGGCTCTGAACCACCTGGACGATTACGATCCTCCTATAGCCTTGCATGATGCACCCCGGGTGCTGAAGGAGGAGGCGCTGTTCCCCTATCGGGAAGGGATGGCGTTCGAATTGGAATTATTGCAGCAAAGCAGCCGCCAACAGGCGTTCGCCGGAGTGTTCGCCCGCCCGCCGAAGAGTACTTACGAGATCTTGAATCCGGATGCCTATCTGAAAAAAGCCACGCCACCTGCTTTCGCGATTCCCGATCTGTCGCCGGTTCTGGGCAATCGTTATCAGGCATATGACTCGGGAACCATGGGACAGCTCGACGTCCGCATCATGGTCCGGGAGTTCGGCCGCGAGCACGACGTGTATTGGATCACCTCGAACTGGGACGGCGGCGCTTACGTCGCCGTAAAAGCAACCGGCGCGGAAGCTCAGGGAAAGGAAGGTACCGCCGGCCTGGCCCTGCTATATGCTTCACGCTGGAAAACCGCTGAAGCCGCCCGCCGCTTTGCTGAACTCTATCAAAACGCTCTTGCCAAACGCGTCAACGTACGGCAACAAGACGAAATGAACGTCGACTGTGTGGGGAAGGAAGGCTGCCAGGCTCCTCTGTGGGCGGTTCGCCTGCTTACCAGCGAAGGACCAACGTTCCTGGAGATCTGGCCCGGAAATCTCCTAATCATTACGCACAGTTTCGATGAAGGTACGGTTGCGCAGTTGCGGCCCATCGTTCTTGCCGCCGCCCGTTCGACTGCTCCCGCCGGTGCTGCGAATCGCGAATTGGGCGCGAAACTAGGGAATTGCGCTTCCTTTCTCGCTTTTCAGGAACAGGTGCGACGGCAGCTTGCTAAGGTGATTGCCGAAGCCGCGCAATGATGCCCGGGATTCCCCTGCCGGCTGAACATGGTTATGGGATTTGTCTTGCAGTCTGAAGAACCGTCCCGGTCCAGCTGACCCGCTACCGGCCTCAAAAACGTTTACGAACTTTTAAGAACTCTTTTATGGGGCTTTTAGGGCCCCTGGCGTCCAATGGATTGAGGCTGGCAGAACGATGACAAACTCCATCCAGACCGGCGTACAACTGGATCATTATCTTATCGAAGGCGTAGCAGCGCGTAGCGGTATGGCCTCGATCTTTCGTGCCACGGATCTTCATTCCAATCGGGCGGTCGCCATCAAGATTCCCCATCCTGAATTGCAAAAAGACCCGGCGTTTTTAGCGCGCTTTCGCCGCGAAAAACGGATCGGAGCCAAACTGGATCACCCCGGGGTGATGAAGGTCTATGCGGACAACGATCACAGTGGGGCTTACATGGTGATGGAGTGGGTCTCCGGAAAACTTTTGCGCCAGCTGCTCAACCAGCAGCAGCCGAAACTTTCGCAGGAGCGCGCCATCAACATTACTCTGGGGGTCTGCGATGCTCTGGATTATGTCCACCGGAATGGCGTGATTCATCGCGACCTGAAGCCCGAAAACGTGATGGTCGACGCCGAAGACCGCGTCAAGCTGATCGATTTCGGCATCGCCTGCAACACCGAAGCGCGGCGGATTACCTTCGCCAAAGTGCCGGACACCATGGGGACTCCGGACTACATTTCTCCCGAACAAGTCAAAGGCGAGCGCGGAGACGCCCGCAGCGATCTGTATGCATTAGGGGTCATGCTTTATGAAATGCTGACCGGCAAGGCACCGTTCGACGGTCCGAATCCGTTCGCGGTAATGAATGACCGGCTGGTCAACAATCCCGTGCCGCCACGCGAACTCAATCCGGCCATTTCCGCGCAGCTTCAGGAAATTATCTATCGCGCTCTGGAACGAAATCCAAGAAATCGCTACGCCAGTGCGCACGAGTTTGCCTGGGACCTGCGCCATCAGGATCAAGTCGGCGTAGCCGACCGCAGGGAGTTATACGACTGGAGAGAGCGCCGTACTTCCTGGACCAAGAGGATCCTTTCTTACGCGGCATTGGTATTGATCCCCTGCATGGTCTTTGGGCTTATGGTGCTGGTGGCGCATCATTCCTGACTGGTTCTGACCTGTCTTCCGGCTTAGTCCCCGGACAACTTGCGCTTCAAAGGAATGCGATGCACGAAGGGCTTCCCGTATTCACGGTCTGCCCGGCGGGGGCCAGCATGCCCGTTGACCGGTCGACCCGGAAGGCGACGATGCTGTTGCTGTCCTGGTTTGCCGCGTAAAGCCAGTCTCCGGCAGGAACCAGGCCGATGAAGCGCGGCGTTTCGCCCAGGGTCGATTCCCAACCAATGGGCGTCAGCGTCCCATTTGCCGGATCTACGGCAAAAATGGTGATGCTGTTGAGTCCGCGGTTCGATGCATAAACAAACCTGCCGGATGGACACACAACGATTTCGGCGCAGGTGTTATTGCCGGTAAAGGAGGCCGGCAATGTGGGCACAATTTGAAAAGGCACGAGCGAGCCGCGGGCGGAATCGTAGTGATAGGCGGTGACCGTAGAATCCAGTTCATTGATCACATAGGCATATGGCAGGGCTGGGTGAAACGCCACATGACGCGGCCCGGCGCCCACCCGGGTTGCCACCGAGGGAGGGTCGGCGGCAATCAATTTGCCCAAAGCCGGATCAAAGCGGAAGACGAAAATCCGATCCACTCCTTTGTCGGGCACCACGACAAAGCGACCGGAACAATCGAAGGGAATATCGTGAGGATGGGATGCGGTCTGTTCCGTCCGGTTAGGTCCCGGCTCGCCCTGCAAGGTGACCGATTGAGCAACTGCTTCTAAGGCTCCATTCTTCCCGATGGGTAGCACCGAGAGAGTGCCAGCGCCATAATTGGCGACAACCAGAAACCGGTTGCTAGGATCGACCGACAGGTGCACCGAATTCCTGCCTCCGGTTGGCTGCTGATTGAGCCGCGTGAGCCGCCCGGTTTGCCGGTCAATCGAGTAGGCGGTGACGTAGGTGGCGTCACCGTGCACCGAATACAGGCAACGCCGCTGGTGGTCCAACGTCACATAGGAAGGATTGAAGGCCTCCACGATCTGGAGCTGCTTCCATGCACGCGATTGCGCATCGATTCGATAAACACCGATCCCCTGCCCATGGCCATTCCGTTCGTTGCTGGTGTAGCAACCGACATAAGCGAATTCAGGGACTGCGACTGCCGAAAGCCCGGAGCCGCCCGGAGCCGCCATTGCCGGCAGCAGCCTGCCCGCCGCACCAGACGCGGCCACGGCCATTGCCCCCTTGAGAAACGATCTTCGCGGAATGGATGCGGCCATCTCTTCTGCCCTCCGTTATCGCAGTTCGCTCACAGGGGATTGTCGCACCGGAAACGCGGAAGTGGAATAGCTGTCTTACTTTGCCCACATGGAAGATGTTGCAGGCTGCTAGCTTACAGACTGATGCTTGCAGCTTGGTGCTTTGATGATCGCCCGCCGGGGAATCCGGGTCGCCGCGGCCACACAGGCCAGCGCACGGGGCCACAGGCTGCTGGCCGAAACGATCAGCTTCTGTCCCGGTGGCGAAACCAGCATGCGTGAAATCGCAGTTGCCATACGAACTCGCCAGCGAATCTGCCTTGCCATCTTCTGCCGGAACGCCTCTTGATCCTCTCCTGCCAGATAGCAGGCCGCCGCCAGGGCCGCGCCGTGTAAGGCGAGCGATATGCCGTCGCCGCAGAAAGAGGGAATGACGGCAAATTGATCTCCCACTCGCCACAGACCGTCCGGCTGTTCCTGGATGTAGCCGTAAGGAATTGCGGAGACGGAAATGGGACTCGGCCAAAGCGGCATGGCTCCGCACAAGCGTTGAGAGAAAAGGGACGAGCTGCCTATGACGGCCTCGATCAGAGACGGCCAGCGGCTGCCGCTGCCGGCAAAACCGGTTTTGCGGACGAGCAGGCACAGATTCGCAATGCCGTCTTCCACCAGCTCCAGTCCACAATATCCGCCGGGAAATAGCACCAATTCCACATGATTCTGCAACGCCTGAGTGTTGCACTGCGTCAGGCGC
>CAZUCM010000020.1:11241-17833 GCA_964619235.1 uncultured Terriglobales bacterium | reverse complement strand
GCGCCACAGCCCGTCTACGGCACTGTCGAAGCCAAAGCGCAGGGGCGAGGACTTGATCTGCTGGTCCACGGAAGAGGCTTGCAGACTTGGCGCATGGATCACGGCGATTTCATTTCCGGGGTCCGGACTCAGAAAATCCTGGTAGCGCCCGACCTCCGCATTGAGCGAGTATCCATTTTCGTCCCTGGTGACAAAGCCGGAGGAGCGAACCTCGGTATTCGCCGCCTGATGAAAGGCGTCGGAGAAGGCGGCACGATAAAGATAGGAACTGAGATAATCCACGTCGGCCACCGCACGGAAATTCTGATGCTGGGTCACGGCGGTCAGCAGGCCTTCCTCTCCGCCCTCGCTCTGGTTGGGAGGCAGCGTAATCGCGGAATTAAAAGGGCCGGGAATCACGATGGAGGTGGGCAGGCCGCGGTCGGAAACCCCATAGTAATGCGCCGTCACCCAGGAGTTCTCATCGGGACGGGCGTAGAAATCCACATGCTCGGCCCAACCACGCTTGGTAAGATCCTCGACCTCCAGATTGGAATCCATGCTGCGGTTGATCGCCCAAAACAACCCTTCGCCGATGATCGTTCCTTTGGTGGAAGAGGTCCCGATCGCGGGCATCAGAAGGCCGGTCCGGGGCCCCGTATGTTCCACCGGGTGGGTGAAGAACGGGAAATAAAAGACCGGCGTGCGCCAGAGCCAAAATGCGCTGTAGTAGATTTTGGCGTCCTCCCCCGGCACGACGGTGATGTGCTGGGCATGAAAGGACCATTTTGGCTGGGGCAGTGTGCAGGAAGTTACGATTCCATGGTGAACGATGAGCTTTTCCTGTCCCACCTTGTCCACCACCTCGCCATGGAAGGAAAAGGGGGTGGAAGAGGTCAGCATCACGCTCTTGCCGTGCATTTTGACGCCCGTAGTTCCCGCGACATCCCAGAACCGGCCGTTGCCGGTGTTTACGTTATAAATGCCGTGGCTGGCCGTCAGATGTTCGTCAAAAGGCCCGCCATCGAGTTTGACGTGGCCGGTGGCAGTGGCCTCGCCGGTGGAATCGTCATAGGTGATCAGGTCGGCGCGCAGAATGTAGGTGCGAAAGTCAACTTCCGCATCGCCCCGCAACTGGTATTGATCGCCATGCTTTTCCTGCTCCTGCGCGGTCATGGTTACCGGTTCGGCGGGCCGTGCCGGTGGCGGACTGGCCTTTTTTGCCGGGGCGCCCGCCGGATTTGACTGGGAAGCGGAGGAGGACAATGCCTGATTTACGGCCTTATTCTGGCCATGAAGCTGAGTGGTTAATAAAAGCGAGGCGAGAAGCCAATGACAAACGCGCGCGGCCATGATAAAAATTTTTCTGCGGGTGATCATCGGAAGCAGGTGCCCGCCTCCGCCTTCGCGCGCCTTGCAAGATGGGCACGGGATATTGTTACGGGTCTGGGGGCAAGGTAGCACGTACGCACGATTATAGACAATGCTTCCCGCCGCCCGCCGCTCTGGTCTCCACAATTCGTGATGTCTTGTCCGCTCTGCGGTAAAGAACGGCAGTGTACCTGCGGCCGGCGGGGTGCGTCTTCTGACGCTTCCGCTCTGGCGTCCCCGCGACCAAGCTATACCCCGGATGTCGATGGCCGATCCGGTCCCATGGCGGGCCCGGCCGCGTCTGCTGGCGCGAACCTGGCGCCGCGGACCGGGATCGCGCGCGAATTTGCGGAACGGGAGCAACTGGAAAGCAGCCTGGAGTCGCAAGCCGGCGTCTGGCGCGATGAGGTTGCCAGCCGGGTGGAAAGCTACCGCAGCCGCCGTTCCCGCAAACAGCTGGCCGGAGAGTTTTCCATGCGCTTGGATTTCGAAACGCCGCATCCAACTTCCCATGCGGGGCCTGACGCGGCGGATTCGTTCCCATCGGCCTCCATGCCTGCAAATATGACAGCCGTGGCCGAGGCTTTACCTCTGCCGGAATTCGAACCAGAAACACCCCCGGTGGATGCACCGGCGCCTCCGCCGCGGGAGATGAAGATTATTGAGTTTCCGCGTTCTTTGTTTTTTCCCGAGTTCGTAAAGCCAGATCCAAATGAACTGGCCGAGCCGGTGCTCGACAAGCCGCGCATTCTCGATGTGCCCGAGACCGTTGGATCGGCTCCGGCGCCTCTGGCCGATATTGCATTGCAGAACGTGGACGAGGAAGAAGAAGCGATGCTGCCGGCGTTCGAGCTGCCGCTGCGGGTGGCGCCGCTTCCTCAACGTTTTACGGCGGCCCTGATTGACATGACGATCGTTGCCGCGGCCACGGCTGTGTTTGCCATTATCGTTGCGCAGGCGCTTACCGATTGGGTCTGGAGCAAGCCGCTGATTGGCCTGGCGATGACGGTCCCAGTGCTTTTCTGGGCGGTCTTCAACTACCTGTTTCTTGTTCATCGCGGCGCCACTCCGGGTATGGCGTTTACCAGGATCCGCCTCAGCGGCTTTACGGGCGACCGCGCTCCCCGGTCGTTGCGCCGCTGGCGAGCGCTCCTGATGGTGCTCTCCGGCGCCTCCATGGGATTCGGCTTCTTGTGGGCGCTGTTCGACCAGGACACACTATGCTGGCACGACCGCATGACGCGGACCTACCTGATTCTGGAAGGCTAATCTATGCTGGTTCTCGCATCCGCCTCTCCGCGCCGCCAGGAACTGTTGCGCAATGCCCGCATTCTCTTCAAAACTCAACCCGCCGAGATTTCCGAGGTGCTGCAGGCCGGCGAATTGCCGGACGAATTTGCCCGGCGCCTGGCCTATGAAAAAGCCAAGACGGTATTTGATGCCTTGCATCCGCCGGCAGAGACCTTTGTGCTCGGCGCCGACACCATCGTGGTGGTCGATGGCGAAGTGCTGGGAAAACCCGCCGGTGAAGAGGATGCTTCCCGCATGTTGCGCTTGCTCAGCGACCGAAGGCACGAGGTGACTACCGGCGTTTGTCTGATTGGAGTTGAAGGCGAGGAGCCCGATGGCGCGAGAAAAATCTTTGCGGACGTGGGCTCGGAAACCACCGTCGTCTGCTTTGGGCAGCTTGCCGAAGAGGAAATCCAGGACTATATCGCCACCGGTGAGCCCATGGATAAGGCCGGCGCCTATGCCATACAAGGGGTAGCCTCGCGATGGATTTCCCGCATCGAGGGCGATTACTTCAATGTCGTGGGATTGCCGGTGGCCCTGGTCTGGCGCATGTTGCGCGAGCATGGGGCGGTGTAAGCCCATTCCACACCACCGGGCCGTTGGCCAGGAAAAGCGCCCAGGGACAGGCTGGAATCGCGCGACGTAACGCCGGCCTTCCACCCCGGCCCGGCGACGGCGCTGCAATCCCGGCGTTACTTCTTTTGCTCTTCGTCTTTTTTAGAGTCTTTGGGAGGTTCGCCCATGGACGATTTGAAGTTGCGAATGCCTTCGCCCAAGCCTTTACCCAACTCCGATAACTTGCTGGGGCCAAAGATCACGATCAAAATCAGGATGATGATGACCAGGCTGTCGAAGCCCATGACATTGGCGAGCGGCAATACCATGATGCTGGTCATACGTTCCTCCAGTGGGCCGCCGCGACGGAGACGCGCCCCGCAAATCCTAAACGAATTCTAGGCTGGGGTATTCCCGGAGTCAAAGGAACAGGAGGCGATTGAGCAATTCAGTCATTGAGGAATCGCGTATGTCTCGTCGCAAGCGCCAAGCCAACCCTGACTGGTTCCGGCTTGGAGCCTGGTGCTGGCAGCTTGTGGCAAGGCGGATTACTCAATTGCCTGATTACTCAACTCCCGAATCATTCCCGCCAGCAGCGCCGCGCGCCGGGGAAGCCAGTCGATAACAATCGACTCGCTTTCCGCGTGTGCGCCTTCGCCGACGGCCCCCAATCCGTCGAGGGTGGGAATCCCCAAAGCGGCGGTGAAGTTTCCGTCGGAGGCGCCGCCCACCGCGGCTTCTTCCAGTTCGAAGCCAAGTCGGCCGGCAATCACCCGGGCTTGGCCGTATAACGCCGCTACGGCGGCCGTTCGTTCCATCGGCGGCCGGTTGATCCCTCCCGTCACCGTCAATTGACACTGCGGATTTACCGGCTGCAGAGAGTAAAACTTCTTTTCAATTTCCGGTCCATCCGGCAAACCCGGAATGCGCACATCGAAGTTGGCAAAGGCTTCGCCCGGCACCACGTTGGCCGTGGAAGTGCCGCCGTGGACGAAGCCAACACTGACGGTGAGTCCACGTTCCAGATCCGTGAACGCCGATATATGCTCAATCTGCCGCGCCAGTTCCAGAATTGCATTCTGGCCCCTGGCGAAATCGATTCCCGCGTGCGCCGCAACGCCAGTGACTTTCAAGGTGAATCCCCCGGTGCCTTTCCGCGCGGTCTTTACGGCTGTACCGAGTGCCGGCTCCAGCACCAATACGGCCTTGGCGGTTTTCGCCAATGCCTCGATGGTGTCGCGGGAACTTCTGCTGCCGCCTTCCTCGTCGGCATTCAGCGTCATCAAAACCGGCCGGGCAAGGCCTCCGCAGACTTCCCGTAAGGCTTCGAGGGCAAACAGGGCGATCGCGATTCCCGCCTTCATGTCGAAAACTCCGGGCCCATATAGCCGGCCTGCGGATTCACGGCAGGGCCGGCGGGCCAAAGTTCCAATTTCCCAGACGGTGTCGTAGTGCCCAAGCAGCATCACCGGCGGCGTTTCCGCGCTCTGCCTGCTCAAGTGTGCGGCGGCGGGAAAGCGCGCCTCAATCAGGTCGCCACAGGCGGCCTGCGGATGAATGCGAACCTGGGCGCCGCGGCGCGCCATTTCCTGCGCCAGAAACCCGCCGCAACGATCCGCCGCTGTCTTATCGCCAGTGGGCGATTCCAGTTCCACGAGTTGACGCACGAAGGCGACCATCTGGTCGCGGCGCTGGGAGCAATACCGCAGGATCTCGTTCATGATGCAGCTTCCAGGTTCCACGTTTTTCGTCCCACGTTCCGAAGCAAAACGACGGCAAAGGACGCAGAAAAGTTTTCAAGCCGGCGACTTGTAATTTGAGCCATGCCGCATGCGCGGCCCGTCTTTCAATTGCAAAGCACAAATCGCCAATGACAAATCCGAGCCTCTCTGCGCGCTCCGCGTTCGGCTTTTCAACTATAATCCGTGATTCATGATTCATCCGAGTGCAATAGTCGATGCCAGCGCCAGGATTCCGGCTTCCTGCCATATCGGCCCGTTTTGTACGGTTGGGCCGGAGGTGGAGCTGGGCGAGGAGTGTGAGCTGATCTCTCATGTGGTTCTGCAAGGTCGCACCCGTATGGGCCGCAAGAATCGCATTTTTCCCTTCGCGGCCGTGGGAATGCAGCCGCAGGACCTGAAATATGCCGGAGAACCGACCCGGCTGGAGATTGGCGATGGCAACGACATTCGCGAATATGTCACCATCCATCGCGGCACGGTTGGAGGGTTGGGCGTTACGCGGGTGGGCAGCGGGTGCCTGATCATGGCTTACGCGCATATCGCTCACGATTGCATAGTCGGCAGCGGCGTAATTATGGCGAATGCCGCCACCCTGGCCGGCCATGCGACAGTGGAGGACCACGCGGTGGTGGGCGCGTTCTCAGCGGTCCATCAGTTTACCCGGGTGGGCCAGTACGCCTATATCGGCGGCGGAACGATCATTACCCAGGACGTGTTGCCGTTCTCGAAGACGGTAGCCCGCCGGGATGCCAAAGCTTACGGATCAAACGCGATCGGACTGGAACGCCGCGGCTTTTCGCGCGAGCGGATACGGAGTATCCACCACGCGTTCAAAGTTCTACTGAACTCAAAGTTGAATACCGCGCAGGCCCTGGCGAAGCTGCAAGCGGAGGCCGATGTGACCGATGATGTGCGCACGCTGATCGAATTTATTCAGAAGTCGGAGCGCGGAGTGATAAAGTAGCCCGCAAAATCCAGCATTTTTCACCGCAGAGGGCGCAGTAGAAAACAAATGCACCCGAACGGGATTGCGGGCGGGATGATCGCGGCTGCCGGGAAGGTGCACGCAACGTGGTGTATCTCCAAAGATGGCGTAAAGCGAATCCCGAACAGGTTCGATTCCTCTGCGGTGAAATAGATAAGCATGAGTGAAAAACTTGGTCTGATAGCCGGTAATGGCACTTTTCCGCTGCTGATTCTCGATGCCGCAAGGGCGCGGGGCGAGGAAGTTGTCGTGGCGGCGATCAAGGAAGAAACCTTTCCGGAAATCGAGCGGCACGGCGCGGCTGCCGTGTATTGGCTTTCCCTGGGCGAGCTGTCGAAGTTGATTGAGACCTTCCAGCGGGAAGGCGTACACCGGGCCATCATGGCCGGACAGGTGAAGCACAAGCAGATTTTTTCCGCCATCCGGCCGGATTGGCGTATGGCCAAGCTGCTGTTTTCGCTGGCCACCCGGAACACCGATGCCCTGATCGGCGCCATCGCCAAGGTGCTGGCCGACGAAGGCATCACCCTGTTGGATTCCACCAGTTATCTGGAACCGCTGCTGGCGCGGTCCGGAGTATTGACCCGCCGCGCGCCGTCGGAGCAGGAGCGCCAGGACATCGAATACGGGCGTGCGGCCGCGCGCCACCTGGGACAATACGACATAG
>CAZUCM010000020.1:0-11231 GCA_964619235.1 uncultured Terriglobales bacterium | reverse complement strand
AGTGGTGGCCGCATCCGCCTGTGTCGCCGTGGAAGCCATGGAAGGCACTGATGCCACCATCGAGCGGGCGGGACGCATTATGGCCAGCCTGGAACCGGATGGCGTTCCCGAGGCCGGCCCCTCTTCCACCCTCAGCCGCCAACTCACGGTAGTGAAAGTTGCAAAACCGAACCAGGACCAACGCTTTGATGTGCCGGTGATCGGGATTCGCACCATCGAAGTGATGCACACCGCCGGCGCAACCTGCCTGGCGCTGGATGCCGGCCGATGCCTGCTGCTGGATGGAGAAGAAGTGATTCGGGCAGCGGATGGTTACGAGATTGTTATTACCGCAGATTGAGCGGTCAGCATTCAGCGTTCAGCAGTCAGCCAGCCCGGGGAGCGAGGACGAGAGTTCTGAAGGCCGAATCAGCCTGCTCCTGGCCAAAGATTTGAAGCTGCTCCAGGCCGAAGAGCACGAGGGGCTGTCCCAGCGCGCGACGGAGTTGAAACGTATGCTGACCGCGCTCCTTCAAAAATTAAAGGCTCATTGAAAAACAGCTGTGCGTGTGGCTGAAAGCTGATCGTTCAGCAGTCAGCCGGCCCAGGGAGCGGAGATAAGAGTTTTGAAGGCCGAATCAGCCTGCGCTTGGACTCCAATGATCAGGAGGGGAGTGTGAAAAATTTTCGAGAGCTGAAGGTATGGCAAAAGGCGCATGAATTGACGTTGTCGGTGTATCAGATCACAACTACATTTCCGCGAGCAGAAGTCTATGGGTTGACAAGTCAACTGCGGCGCTCGTGCTCATCGATTCCTGCCAATTTGGCGGAGGGATGTGGCAGATATAGCGATGCCGATTTTGCCCGCTTTTGCTCGATCGCAATGGGATCGGCGAGTGAGTTGGAGTACCACCTGCTCCTGGCCAAAGATTTGAAGCTGCTCCAGGCCGAAGAGCACGAGGGGCTGTCCCAGCGCGCGACGGAGTTGAAACGTATGCTGACCGCGCTCCTTCAAAAATTAAAGGCTCATTGAAAAACAGCTGTGCGTGTGGCTGAAAGCTGATCGCTGAAGGCTGAAAGCTTTGTTGAAAACGGCTACGCGCATCTGCGAGAATCAAAGCTTGCCAAACAACAATCCAATTCGAGTTGCGGTGGTGGGCGCCGGCGCTTTTGGCCGGAATCATGCGCGCGTGTACCGCGAGATGCAGCAGCGGGGCGAAGGCGTTGACTTTGCCGGCATAGTGGACGCGGACGCCGCCCGGGCTAAAGTGGTGGCTGCGCAGTTGGGCGTTGCCGCATTCAGTTCGCTGGAGCAGATGATGGCCACGGCAAGGCCCCAGGCAGTTTCTGTGGCGGTCCCGACGGTGGCCCACCTGGCGGTGGCTCGCGAGTTGATGCAGGCGGGGATCGATGTGCTCATCGAAAAGCCGCTGGCATCGTCGCTGGAGGAAGCCGATGAGTTGATTCGTATTGCGGAAGAGAATCAGCGTGTGGCTCAAACCGGCCATCTCGAACGTTTTAATCCGGCCGTGCGCGCCACTCTGCCGCTGATCACGCGGCCCATGTTCTTCGAATCGCACCGGCTGAGCGTTTTTACCCCCCGCGCCTTGGATGTGGATGTAGTGCTTGATCTGATGATCCACGACCTGGATGTCGTGCTGGCACTGGTGAACTCCCCGGTTAAGGAAATCCGGGCCGTGGGTCTTCCCATATTGTCCAACAAGGTGGATATCGCCAACGTGCGGATGGAGTTCGAGTCCGGTTGTGTGGCCAATTTCACGGCCAGCCGGGTTTCCACCGAACGGGTGCGTAAGCTGCGCTTTTTTCAGCCGCACCAGTACATTTCCATCGATTACACCCGCCAGGACGTGCTGGTGTTCAGCGTGGATATGGCGGGAGCGGCGATGGCCGCGCTGGCCGCTGGCTCGATGCCCTCCACCCCGGAGGCGCTGGGTGCGCTGATCAAGCCCTGCAAGCCGGCGGTGGAGCCGGAAGAACCGTTGCACGCAGAGCTGCGCAGCTTTCTCGACGCCGTGCGCCAACGCACCCGGCCGCTGGTGTCGCTCGAAGACGGCCGCCGCGCCCTGGCGATTGCGCTGGAGGTGTTGGCGACCATCGCGCAACACTCCGAGTCCATAAATCTGAAATCCATGTGGTTGTGAGGCAGTCTTTGGTCTTTGGCCGGCAACGACAACAAGCATAATCCGCAAGATTCAAGCCGAAAGTTTTCATTTGCGGCTGCCTGGGCCAACAGCCAACGGCTGCTCTGGCATACATTTCTTTACAAAAGCACGGCTGCCCTTCGTGTTAAACCTGAGTAAGTTTGGACCTGAAGAAGACCCGGCGAGCGGCAAAACTGGTTAGAATAGAAGTAATTCTCCGTCGCATCTTGCATCCCGTTTTAGTAATGCGGACCACCGGCCGGAGCGTCTAAAAAAGTTGGCTAAGGTTAATGGCGATTCTGAACATCCCGCCGGCGAACGCCGAGCAGAACGAAGAAGCGGTAATTGATGCGGTTCCGGTACTCATTGTCCAGCTCCAGGATGAGTTGACGTGGGCCCGGTTGCGGGAAGCCTGTTGGATTTCGTTGATCTTCCATTTGTTGTTGATCATCGCGGTGATGACTTCGCCGCGTTGGATGCCGGCGCTTTTTTCCTCTCCGATACAAGTGCATTCGGCGGAAGACCTGCTCCAGGACAAGGAATTGACCTATCTGGACATGGCGCACGACCGGCAGAAGGTCAGTCAGAAGCCAAATACCGACAAGATGTCGGATAAGAGCCGAATTGCCACCGCGAAACATCCGTTGCTGGATCAGAAGGCGATGGAAACGCTCCGCGATCTCCGGCGGCCCGGACCCCCCAGCGCACCTGGGCCGCAATCCATGCCGTGGCAGCCGGCAGCTCCGGCTCGGACACAAGCTCCCCCGGAGGACACGAATGCCGGTCAGCAGACACAAGCACGGCTTGAGCCGCCGCCGGATGCCAAGGCGATCTTTGGCCGTGCCCTGTCGCCGGGCCAGGCCATAGAAGAGGCGGCGAAGGCCGCTGCGGCCGGCCGGGGAAGCGGAGCCCACATGAGCGGCGCCAGCGGTGATTATGGGCTGGGTCGCGGCGCTCCGTCGCAAGCTCAAATGGGCGACATGGATATCCTCAGCGATACCATGGGGGTCGACTTCGGTCCCTACCTTGCCCGTATCCGGCAGGAGATTTACAAGCACTGGTTCGCGGTGATGCCGCCTTCCGCTCAGTCTCCGCTGTTTAAGAAGGGTATCGTGGGAATCGAGTTCGCAATTATGAAAGACGGTAGTGTTCGCGGCCTGCAGATCAGCGCCGGGTCCGGCGATCAGGCGCTCGATCGGGGCGCTTACGGCGGAATCAGCTACTCGAACCCGTTTCCACCGCTGCCGCCGGATTTCCGAGGTCCGTATCTGGCGCTGCGCTGCCGCTTCTATTACAACTACGAACCGGGCGAGATCCCGTGATCCCGGCGGCGGAAAGCATTATTTGCCGGTATCAATCCGCAAGTGAATGCTCACCTGAGCCCGGGAATCGAAGGCGCTGAGCGTTTTGGTTTCGCTCTTCTTGCCCCGGCGTTCGGCATAAACCTCGTAGTCCACGTTCTGGGCAAGTGCCGGAAAGCGGTAATATCCGTCCGCTCCGGTGATGAAGGTCTTTACCACCAGGGTGCGGCTGTTCTTGAGGTAGACGATCGCCTTTTCCATCGGCACATCGTTGTGGTCGGTCACCGTGCCCGTGAGTTCGCGCAATTGTGGCTGGTTCTTCTCCGCCACAGCGGACGAAACCACGCTCAACATCACTAAGAGGATTACGGCGCCGGCCGCCATCTGCCGCTTCATCGCTGCCTCCAGTCCTTCCCCGGCCTTAAAGCTTGATGCGCTCTATGAATTTCTTAAGATGCAAGATAGCAGAATAATCGTTTTGCCGTATGGCGAGGGATGTAAGACCCGGATGCACCGGTTGCGCCGGCCGCCTGCGGGCCGGACCGTGCAATCTCATTCTTCCTCTTCTTCTTCCTCGTCTTCCTCCTCCTCTTCTTCTTCAATCATGCGCAACTCCAGCGGATTGACGGTGATGACCTCAAAATCGCTGCCGCACTCCGGGCAAGACACAATCTCGCCTTCATCAATCTCTTCTTCTTCAATATCGAGATCGGTTTCACATTCCGGACAGAAAACCATAATCGTCTCCAGCGAGCGCCTGCCTCGCGCCCCGAGGTTGAATGATTGCCAGCTGACCCTTCCGTCCACGGGCACTGCCCGTAGATGCGCACACGGTCAAACGGGTGTGCTGCTAATTTTTAAAAGCTCCCGGCGCTATCGTCAAGCGGATAGAAAGCGCCTCTCTGAGTATCACGTAACTTCGGTCACAAAACCAGCTCACTTCCGCCCTTTGCTGAGGGGATGACACATCCCCCAACGGTGGATGCCCGGGATTGCGGAATCCCCGTGGTCAGGACGGCATCGAACAGGAGAATCCGTCCTGAATCGATAGCCGCTGGTTCGGTTTCGTGAAGCAAACGGTGCCGGAGTAAGCTAACATGGGCGGAAGCGGCTGACAACCAGCAAACGGCTGGGGACTGAAAAAATATGGGTTCCTATCGTAATCGAGGTACTTCCGGCGGCAGTTTCTCCATGGGGTTCCCGCCATTCACCAGAGCTCTCAAGCGACTGGTCATCATCAATGCGGCCATCTACCTGCTCATGCTGCTGATGGACGGGGTGGCGCCCGGCCTGGCGCATATCATTACGGAACTATTCTGGCTGCGGCCGGCTTTAGTGTTGCACGGCCTGATTTGGCAGGTGGTCACCTATTCGTTTTTCCACGCCGGCTTGTTCCATGTCCTGTTTAACATGCTGGGCCTGTGGATGTTCGGGGCAACGCTGGAATCGGAGTGGGGATCGAAGCGCTTCCAGGAGCTTTATTTTTTTGGCGCGGTGGGTGCGGCGCTCACTACGATCGCGGTGGCTTACCTGGGCGCGGTCCCGCTTTTTTCGTTTCTCGGCATCGGGCCTGCGACTGCAACCTTGGGCGCCTCTGGCGCGGTTTTTGCCGTGATGGTGGCGTTCGCCGTGCTGCACGGCGATCAGCAGTTCATGATGTTTCCTCTGCCGTTTACGATCCGGGCCAAATATCTGGTCGGCATCTGGATATTTATCGCCCTGGCCGGGGCCTTCCAGGGATTTTCTGCAGCCGCACGCGGACAATCGGTTGCGTATTTCGCGCATCTGGGCGGAGCCTTATTTGGCTGGATATATGTCCGCCTTCTCCCCGGGCGCGGCTTCGGATTCTCGTTTTCCGAGAGCTATTACCGCCTGCGCAATTCGTACTACAAATGGAAGCGCCGCCGCGCCGGACGCAAGTTCGAAGTGTATATGCGCAAGCAGGGCCGCGATCTGGGCCCCGACCGCAGCTACTACTTCGACGAACAAGGTAATTTTCGCGATCCCAAGGGTGGCGGCGGCAAAGGCAACGGCGGGCGTGACCCCTGGGTGCACTAGCCAATCTTTACTTCTTTTTCTTGAATAGCCCGTTCAGCGCACTGCCCAGATCCTTGATTTGCTTTTGCGCAGGAGCGGAAACGTTCTTTGAGTTAAACATGGCATTCATGTCGGGCTCGAACTTGGGATTATCGGTAGTTCCTTCCACGCGGAAGGGGACGTTGCTCAAGAGATTTACTCGTGTCAGTTTGGTAAATCCGCCGATCGCGCCGCCACTGGCGTTCAAATGGGCGACGAGATGAAAATCCAGATCCTTCTGGTCCCTAAGCGTGCCTGCCCCGGTAACAGACCCAATTCCCTGCACAACGGCGCTCAAACCGTCCAGCTTGGCCAGGGTGGGGGACATGTTCAACTTTGCGTCCAAAGACTGCAGAACCGTGTTCGCTCCGGTATTGAAGCTTGCCAGTGCGGCGACCGGCTTCAACTTGGATCCCAAATCGAAGCCGGCTACGGTAAAGTTCTGTGCGTGGAGCGAGCCGTTGACGGCCAGCGCATTGCTGGGGCCGGTCACCGTCAGGTGGGCGTTAGCCGTGCCGCTTTGCAGCGAGGCGCCGCCGGGCAAGGCGATGGCATCAGCCTGTAAAACGTGCTCCACGTCGGCAGCTTGAATTTCCTGCGCCACCAACACCATATCCAGCTGCGAAAGATTTCCGCTCTGCTCAAACTTGCCGGAGAGATGGGCGGCACTCTTGCCGAAGTGCAGATCGGCGGCCGTGAGTTCTCCGTTTTGGCTCTTCAAGTTGTAATCGGCGGCGAAGGTGAGGCCGACCGGCTGCGGGGAAGGCGTACCGCGCTTGGCCAGGACGAAATTCTTGAGGCTCCCCGAGCCTTCGACATGTGCCTGCCGGCCATCCGAGTGCATGGTCGCGTCCAAATCCGCGGTACCGCCCAGGGCCGCTCCCTGGGCCGTATATGCCGCCAGATCCAGATGTTCGACTTTCAGGCTTGCCTGCACCGGAGTTTCCGCCACGTCGCCTGCCGGCAGCGGCCCGGCTTGGCCGGTCAGGGTCAGCTTGCCGTTGCCGGGCAAGGTTACCTCCAAGGAGAACGGAAATACGCTGCTCAGGGAGACATTGCTGGTCGTGATCTCCAGATCGGAAAAGCTCTGGCTGGCGCCCGGTTGGCGGATCGTGAGTTCGCCTCCGCTCAGCATAAGTTTGGTCAGCTCAAGTGCCGCTGCCGACGAGGCTGCCGGAGCAGCACCGGCCGCACCCTGGGCCGCCGGTGCGCCCATGCTGGAAAAATTCCACCGTTCCCCCATGCGGATCAGTGTCACTTGCGGCTTCTGTATGGTCAGGGATTCGATGTGCAACTGCCGGTGCAGCAACAACGGCCACAGGTCTACGTGGATCTCCAGGACCTTTGCCGTAACGAAAGGCTCGGACGCGAATGCGGGGTCATCTCCAATGGCGATATCCTCCGCTGTAATCCCGCCGGCCAGCAGTGACAGGCGAAGCTTGCCTATCTGCACCTGCCGCCCCAGGGCGGCGCTCAGCCGGCTTTCGATCGTGGGCCGGAAACTTTCGACACTGACGAACATAGGAACGAGCAGGCCCAATACCACGATCGCTCCCACAATGATTGCCGCAACCAGAATGACTTTGCGCTTCATGCCGCCACCTCCAGCAAGTTCAAAGTTTACAGTTTACAGTCCACAGCCAGAGGTTCTTGCAGCCAGGGTACGGGGTGCTGCCGGCTGAAAAACTGACAACTGTAGACTGTAAACCCTTGTGGTGAAGAGTTTTTGCTTCCATTGGCAGGTGTACCGCATCGTAAACTATTAGCCTGCATGTCTACGGAACTCATACAACTCGAAACCGTTTCTCACCCGCAGCGCAAGCCCGAGTGGATCAAGGCGCGGGCGCCGGTGGGCGAAGAATACCACGCACTCAAGCGGCTGGCCCGCGGCCTGTCCCTGCATACCGTGTGCGAGTCCGCGCAGTGCCCCAATATCGGCGAATGCTGGAACCATCGCACCGCAACTTTTATGTTGCTGGGCGATATCTGCACGCGGCGATGCGGCTTTTGTGCGGTGCCCAAGGGACGTCCGCAACCCATAGACTGGGACGAACCGCGGCGGGTGGCCGAAGCGGTGGCGGAATTGGGCTTGAACTACGCTGTGGTGACCAGCGTAAACCGGGATGACGACAACCTGGGCGGCGCCCGCATCTTCGCCAACACCATTGCCGAGATTCGCCGGCTGCGCCCGGAATGCAAAGTGGAAGTGTTGATTCCCGATTTTCAGGGTCACGACGATTGCCTGCAGGTGGTGGTGGAGGCCCGGCCCGACATTCTGAATCACAATACCGAGACGGTGCCGCGGCTGTACCGCATCGCACGTTCCGGAGCCCGGTACGAGCGGTCGCTGAAGCTGCTTGCCGATGTGAAGCGCCATACTCCTGAGATGGCAACCAAGTCGGGGCTGATGGCCGGCCTGGGCGAAACCATGGACGAACTGCTGCAGGTGTTTCGCGATCTGGCTGCGGCCGGGGTCGATATCCTGACGGTGGGACAGTACCTGCGGCCGTCGCGAGACCATCTGCCGGTCGCGCGTTTTTACTCGCCGGAAGAGTTTTGCGTCATGCGGGAAGAAGCCCGCCGGATGGGATTCCGCCACGTGGAAGCCGGTCCGATGGTACGTTCGTCGTATCACGCGCACGAACAAGCCAATTCAGTAGCTGGCGGTTAGGAGTCAGCAGCCAGGAGCCCGCTTACGCAGCGCGAATTCCCGGCAAACTTGAAAGATTGAGATCGAGGCCGGGGAAACGCATGGTCCGATCATGGCTCCCGGCCTCTAACTGCCAGCCAGTAACTGCCGGCTGCCGCTTGCCAACTACCAGACGCGACAGGCGTCCTTGCGCACCATAGGCGCCCCGGCTTTGCAGCCGAAGGCCTTCTGAAACTCCGGCATATTGGAGACCACTCCGTTAACGCGGTCGCTTGGCGGCGAGTGAGGATCGGTCTGCGCCTCCATGCGCAACGATTCCGCAGTGGAGTTTTCGCACCAGATGCGGCCCCAGCCGAGGAAGAGCCGTTGCTCCGCCGTAAACCCGTCGATGGTCTTCGGTTCCTGCCCGTGCAGTTCATCCTCCAGGGCCATGAGCGCGATGCGCAGTCCGCCGTTATCGGCGGTGTTTTCCCCCAGCGTCAACTTGCCGTTCACGTGCACGTCGTCGACGGCAACATAGCTGGAATATTGATCGACCAGGCATTGTGTGCGCTTGTCGAATTCGCGCGCATCCGCCGCGGTCCACCAGTCGTTCAGGTTCCCTTCGGCGTCGAACTGGCGGCCCTGATCGTCGAAGCCGTGCGTCAGTTCATGGCCGATGACCGCGCCGATCGCGCCAAAATTGATTGCATCATCCATGCGCTTGTCGAAAAACGGCGGCTGCAGGATGCCGGCCGGGAAATTGATGTCGTTCATCTGGGGGTTGTAGTAGGCGTTGACGGTGGGCGGCGTCATTCCCCATTCCTGGCGGTCCACCGGCTTGCCGATTTTTGCCAGCTGCCGGTTGAATTCAAAAGCATTGGAACGGAAACTATTGCCCAAGGCGTCCCCGCGTACGATCTCCAGGGTCGAATAATCGCGCCAATGGTCCGGATATCCGATTTTATTGGCGATCTTACCGAGTTTGATCAATGCCTGTTTGCGCGTCTCCGGCGTCATCCATGAAACCTGTTCGAGGTCCTCGTGCAGGGCCTTCTCCAACGCTCGGACCATCTTCAGCGTGCGCTCCTTACCGTCGGGACCGAAGGTTTCCTTCACATATAACTGGCCCAGTGCTTCACCCAGGTCGTTGTCGGTATATTGCACGCAGCGCTTCCAGCGCGGCCGTATCTCTTTCTGTCCGGTCAGAGTCTTGCCGTAAAAGTTGAAATTCTCATCGACAAAGGCTTGCGGCAGCATGGGCGCGGCGGCATGTACCAGCTGCCAGCGCAAATAGGTCTTCCAGTTATCCAGGGGCTGGATCTTCAGCATTGCCTGCAGGCCCCTGAAAAATTCCGGCGCCACCACGTTCAAGCTTTGAATGGCCGGGGCGTCCACTGCTTTCAGGTAGCGGTTCCAGGAAATGGCAGGAGATAGCCTCGCCATTTCTTCCACCGTCATCTTGTGGTAGACGTTTGCCGGGTCACGGCGCGCCACCACGTCCATGGACGCCTTGGCCAGCGCGGTCTCCATCTGCATCACGGTAACGGCATCCTGCCTCGCCTGAGTGGAAGTCTCGCCCAGCAGTTCGAACATCTTCTGCACGTGCATGGCATAGGTTTTGCGCAGTTCCACCGATTTGGTGTCGTCGCGAAAATAATAGTCGCGTTCCGGCAGCCCAATACCGCCCTGATCGGCTTCGGCGATCACTTGCGAGGCGTCTTTGTAGTCCTGGTCGCTGCTGAAGTGAAAGCCGGCATCGGCTCCGATGCGCTGCAGATGACCCAGTTCTTCACCGAGTTCAGACTTGTCCTTCAGTGCGGCAATGCGCTCCAGTTCGGGTTGGAGGGGCCCCAGGCCCTTGCCGTTGATCGCTTTCTCGTCCATGCAGGAGGCGTAATAATCACCGATCTTCCGGGTGACGGCATCGTGTTTGGGATCGGGGGCCGAAGCCGACTCGAGAATGTTGCGCAGAATCTCCCGATTGCGTTCCGCCAGCTCGCTGAACCGTCCCCACATGGATTGATCCGGAGGAATCGGATTGGCCGCCAGCCATTTGCCGCAGGTGAACTGATAGAAGTTCACGCAGGGATCCACCTGATCGTCCAATTCGCCGGCGCTGAACGGCGGCGGCTCCTTGGCCAAAGGTTCTTTGGCCGGAGCAGACTGGGCCGGCAGGATTGTGGAAGAAAACAGGGCAGCAGCCAGGAGAAGAACGAAACGCAGGCGCATGGGACCTCGCTTTCAGATGCGAACGAGACAGTATAATAGCGCTTTCAGGGAACGCCTCGCATTTTTCAAATCCGATTATGCTGAACATTCGCCCCGCCACCCTCGAAGATGTCCCGTTAATCCTGCAGTTCATTCGCGATTTGGCCGAGTACGAGCGCGAGCCGCAGGCGGCGGTTGCCACCGCCGAAGATCTGCGCCGCGACGGCTGGGGGCCGGAGCCTAAGTTTCGTTGCGTCATCGCCGACTGGGATGGCCAACCCGCAGGCTTTGCATTGTTTTTTTATATCTACTCGACCTGGCAGGGACGCGCGGGAATGTATTTGGAGGATCTGTTCGTGCGCCCGCAATTTCGCGGACGGGGAATCGGAAAGGCGTTGCTGGTGCATGTGGCGCGGATAGCCGTGCGCGAGAATTGCGGGCGTTATCAATGGCAGGTGCTGGACTGGAACACGCCTTCCATCGAGTTCTATAAGTCGCTGGGTGCGAAGCTGATGAGCGAATGGCTGACCATGCGGGTGGAGGGCGAAGCGCTTGCAAAACTGGCAAAAACCGCCATCAGCGCCCAGCCATCCGCTATCGGCCAACCCGGGAAAGTCTCCCCGCGGCCGGCTGACGGCTGATCGTTGTTTCACTACACGAGGGCACATGAGCGACACGGTTAAGATCATCGGTGCGGGGCTGGCGGGCAGCGAGGCGGCGTGGCAGTGTGCCCGGCGAGGCGTGCCGGTGGAGCTGTACGAAATGCGGCCGTCCCATTCCACGCCCGCGCATCAGACTGCCGACTTTGGCGAACTGGTCTGTTCGAATTCGCTCAAATCCGAAAGCGAGAACACGGCGCCCTGGCTGCTGAAG
>CAZUCM010000019.1:0-18016 GCA_964619235.1 uncultured Terriglobales bacterium | reverse complement strand
CTGTGAGGACATGAAGGAGAGCCTCAACGTCTTCGAAGGCGACTACCGCACTGGACGGAATGCGGTCGCCCTGATCCGCCGCCTTCGCAAGTTTACGCCCCCGCTTGAAGAACGAGTCTACCCGCCCTACCCGAATTTCAGTCTTGCGCACGGCTCCTGCCGCGTTCGTCGAGTCTGTTGCCTGAGGGCAGTTGTCTTGATGTATCAGGATTTGTCATGATAGATTCAGAAAGAGGAGAGCGGCCATGTCCCAGACCCGCCAGAAGTTCGCTACCCAGGTCAATCCCGAAATTCTGTCGGCCGTGCGAACCCTGGCGGAAAAGGAAGGCCGCCAATTGCAGGCGCTCGTCGACGAGGCGCTCGCCGACCTGATCGAGAAGCGCAAGAAGGCGACACCGCGCGCGCACGTCATGGGCGCCTATCTCGCCAGCCACGAAAAATACGGCCCGCTTTACAAAAAGCTCGCTGAATGACGGACTACCTCACGGTGGCCGAAGTTCTGGCCATGCATGCCGACCAGATCGAACGCTACGGCGGGTCCCATGGCGTCAGAGATCCGGGGCTGCTGGACTCCGCCCTCTACCGCCCGCAGACCGGTTATTACGCCGGCCTGATCGAGGAAGCCGCCGCGCTCTGGGAGAGCCTGGCGCAGAACCATGCCTTCATCGACGGTAACAAGCGCACGGCTTTTGCCGCCACGTATACGTTTCTCGCCATCAACGGCAAGCGTCTCACGGCGGACGCTCAGGAGACGTATGATTTCGTCGCAGGCCTCTACGAAGCCAACCAGTTCAGCTTCGACAGGCTTGTTCCGTGGCTGCGAAATCACGTGGCCTGAGGCTGCTCAGAGGACGGGGCCGGCGTGCGTCACACGCTTGTACAGCATCGCCAGCTTTCTCCCCGATTCTTCCCACGAAAAGCGCCGCGCCTGCTCCCGCCCCGCCCGCTTCAGCCCCTCGCGCGAGATCTCCCCGCCCGCCAGCTTCTGCATGGCGCCCGAGATCGCCTGCGCGTCCAGCGGATCCACCAGGATTCCCGCTTCGCCCGCCACCTCGGGAAGCGAAGTCGTGTTCGAGCAGATCACCGGAGCTCCCAGCGTCAGCGCCTCCAGCACCGGCATGCCGAAACCTTCAAACAGCGAGGGGTACAAAAAGGCGAAGCAGTTCCGGTAAAGCCATTCCAGTTCCTCGTCGCTCACATAGCCCGTGAGGAGGACGTCTTCGGCTGCGAATTCGTCCATCAGCCAGCCTTTGCCGCCGGCCAGCACCAGGGGCATGGGCGACTTTGTCAGGCGGTAAGCGTCCAGCAGGCGGCGATGATTTTTCCGCGGCTCGATGGTGCCCACGCACAGCCAGAAGCCCTCCGGCGCCAGGTGGTCGAACCGCGCCGGCCGCGCTCCCCCGGAGTCGCCTTCCGTAAAACGGCTGGCCGGATAGATCACTTCGATCCGCTCCGCCGGATAGTGCGGAAACGTCGCCAGGAAGTGCCGCCGGCTGTAGTCGGATATGGCCACCACCCAATCCGCGCTCAGGCTCGCTTGAAACATGCCTTGAAAACAGCCCACGCGATTGGCCTCCGTGGTCCAGCTCGGCTCCTCCAGAAAGCTCAGGTCGTACAGGGTATAGATCAGCCGCGCCCGCGTGAGGCCGCGGGGACAGAAAAAGTTATTGCTGTGGACTATATCCGGACTCCCGATGCGGGCCTCGAAATCGTCCGCCGGATGCCGCCAGAAACGCTGCGATGCTTCGAAGTTCGCGGGCGCCGCCAGGCTGCGGAACCGCCTCTGGCTGCACCGGAAAGTTGTCGTCGCGCACTCCGGGTCCCAGAACAGGTCTCCGAACGCCGGGTACAGAGTGTACTCGTTGCCGTCCTCGGCCGCGGCCAGCGCCCGTATCAGGCCGTCCGCATAAAATCCGCACCCGGCCTTGGAACGTCCCGTCTGGCTGACATCGAATCCGATTTTCATGTGGCCCGGAGTTCGTCGCGCACCGCGTTGCCCAACCATTGACACACCGTCCCCGCCATCGATCGCGAAATGTGCCGGTTCCAGCGGAGGGCCGCGGAAAGAGAAAGCGCCGACACCAGCACCGGAAACTGCAGGCTCTCCGATCGCGAGATGCCCCGGTCGTCCAGCACCGAGTGCGCGTAGTTGAAGAGCCAGCGGTCGGGCACTCGCGTGAACAGGTCCCGCATCATGTCGTTGATCTCCGCGTGTACCTTCACGCGCGAGCCCAGCGTTTTATTCGTGGCGTACAGCCGCGACCCGGCCACCACCGCGCCGATCCGTGCAAACCGCACGCCCTCCGCTGCCAGGCGCAGCCAGTATTCGTAGTCCATGCAATAGCGCAGCCGCAAATCCAGCGGGCCGAAACGCTGCACCACCGAGCTGCGGAAAAATACCGACGGCTGGCACACATAACATCCTTCCTTCAACCGCTCGAAGTCCCAGTCCTCCGTGGGGTAAGGCTCAATCACGAGGTCCTGCTCGTCGATATGATTGGCGTTGCCGTAAACCGCGTCTACTTCCGGATGGCAGGCCAGGAAATCGCTGGCCGCCCGGATCGCGCCCGGGTAGTAAATATCGTCGGAATTCAACCACCCGATGATCTCCCCCTTCGCCCGCGCCAGCCCTTTATTGACGGCATCCGCCTGCCCCTCGTCCTTCTCCGATACCCATTGGAGACAGTTGCCGTAGCGCCGCAGAATCGCGACCGTCTCATCCTGGCTCCCTCCGTCCATCACCAGGTATTCCAGGACGCCGCCGAACTGTTGCGACAGCACGCTCTGTATCGTCCGCTCGAGGAAGCGTCCCTGGTTATACGACGGGGTGATCACCGAAACTCTAAGCGGCATCGGCATGGGTTGGCAGCTGCTGAACATCGCCTGTGGGGCCAAAAATTGTAGCCGATTCCAGCAGGCATCCGAGAGCACGATAGTCTTCCCCGCCCCCGCATTGGGCCGGTTCAAAGGTCGGTGAGCAACAGAATTCGATCGTTCCCGCTTTGCCGCCCGGCAGCTCCCGCGTGAACTCCTGCCCGCATCCCCGCTCGATGCGGTGAACTTCCGCCCCCGGAAGCACCCGGATCGAGACCGCTTCGGCTGGAATCCATTCCGGTGCTTTGAGCTTGACCGTGAGCCGCCGCGCCTCCGCCGCCGCGCCGAACACAACCGTCATGCGGCCGCTTGTCCAGCCATCCGAAAACACTCCATATACCGCTGGCATCGTCTCCGCGGGATGGCGCACCACATCTTCGAATACCTGTAAGTACCGGGCGGCCATTTCCGCTGGACCGGAAAACCAGCTGACGCGCTGTTTCCCTTTTTCCGCCAGCGTGCGCCGCAACTCGGGACTGCTCTCCAGGCGCGCAATGGCATCCACAATCTCCGCCGGCCGCCGCGCATCGAACAACAGCGCCGCCTCTCCGGCAACCTCCGGAAGGCTCGTCCGGTTGCTGCACAGCACCGGCGCTCCGGCCGCCATCGCTTCCAGCACGGGCATTCCAAATCCTTCGAAAAGAGAGGGAAAAATCATGGCCGCGCAGCTTGCCAGCAGGACGGCAAACTCTTCGTCCGGCAGATATCCCGGAAAGACAACCCATTCCGCCAGGCCCATCCGGCGCGTGGCCGCCATCAACTCGTCGCGCCTCGCGCCGGGCGCCCCGGTCAGCACCAGCTTCAAATCCGATGCCGGATGGCCCGCGCGAAACATGCCAAAGGCCGTCAGCAGCATTTCGTGGTTCTTGTGGCGCCAGAAATTCGCGGGGTAGAGCAGATACCGGCCCGGTTGCCTAGCGGGCTTCGCCGGCGCGCCCAGGCGTTCCTGCGGCGCGCTGGGAATCGCAACCACCCGTTCCGGAGGCAGATCCGTCTGTTCCAGGACGGTCGTGCGCGTATATTCGGACACGCAAACCAGCCGGCTGGCCAGCCGGCAGACGTGGCGGAAGTGCCGGTCGCGTTCCTGCCGTACTTCCGGCTCGAAGAACTCCGGGTAATACAGATACTGGAGATCGTGCACCAGGCTCACCACGGGCACAGCCGGGTCAAAGAACAGCACTCCTGTAAACGGGCAAAACAGGAGGTCGGCCGCGATCTGGCGCAGCAGGGAGGTGCGCGGGGGAGCGTTGTCGAAAACCGCGCCGTACAGCTTGCCTGCCTTTTGCAGGGCGCTTTCCGGCAGGAACCGCAAAAGCAGCCGCCGCGCCCGCAGGCCCATCCCGAGAAAAATCGAGCCCGCGCTTTCCGGCCGCGCGGTGCACAGCCTCTGGACATTGGAGGCATCCAGGAGCTTCAGTTCCTCGTGACTCTTTTCGGAGGTCAGCAGGATGAACTCACAGCGCGGCGCGCCCCGGGCCAGGCGCCGGATCAATTCGATGGCCAGCGGCTTCGCGCCGCCGTTGTCACCGCCCGGAAGAAGCGGCGTGAGGTCGATCGCGATGCGTTTCAATGGAGGCTTATTGGTCGAGCTTGGGGCGTATTCTGCCTTCATATGCATCCGCGATTTCGGTAAGCGGGCCATCGAGCAGCAGGTCGCCGTGATCCAGCCAGATCGCCCGGGTGCAAAGTTTTTGTACCATGCTGGGCGAGTGCGATACGCAAAGAATGGTCTTGCCCTTGGCCCGAAAATCCAGTATCCGGTCGAAGCACTTGGCCTGAAATGCGCTATCCCCCACCGCCAGGACTTCGTCGATCAGCAGGATGTCAGGGTCGATATTCACCGCTACCGAAAACGCCAGGCGCATGACCATTCCGGTCGAGTACGTGCGCAGCGGCTCGTCGATAAAGTCTCCGATTTCGGAAAACTCCACAATCTCGGAGTACAGTTGCTTCAGACGCTTTCGATTGATGCCCAACAACGAAGCATTCAGGCGGACATTTTCCGCGCCGGTCAGATCGGGATGAAACCCCGAGCCCAGTTCCAGAAGCGGAGCCACCCGGCCTTTCACGGCGATCCGGCCGCGGTCGGGAGGCACCAGGCCGGCCACCAGGCACAGCAGCGTACTCTTCCCCGCCCCGTTGGCGCCCAGCACCGCTACGCTCTCGCCCGGCTCCATCCGGAACGTGACATTTTTCAGGGCATGAAACAGTTCGCGATGGAATCCCTCTGTCAGCAGCTTTTTGAGATGCGCGCGCAGCAGGAGGCTCCCCGCGCCGTGGTGGAAGCTCTTCCACACACCCTCGAACTCAATTGCCGCGTTGCCGGTCATAGGTAGTTATAGACCTTCGCCTGCAGTTTGCGAAACGCCCACAGGCCGAAGACGAACATCACAATGGAACCGCAGGTCAGATTCCGCAATATGTGCCCGTGCGGGGCGGTTCCATCCAACAGAATGTCGCGCAACCCGATGATTACCGCGGCGATCGGGTTGTAGTGATACACCGGCACGTATTGCGGGGAAATCATCGAGGTCGGATAAACGATGGGAACCAGCCAGAACATCACCACGTTGGTCGATTCCACCACGTAGCGAATGTCCCGGATATATACGTTCAGCCCGGCGAAAAGCAGCACCAGCCCGCAGGTGAACACAATCTCGAAGCCCCAAATATAAGGCAGCCAGAGCCAATACCAGGTGGGCGTTTTTCCGATGAGCAGTACCATGGCCAGCAGCAGCACGATCTGGGCGGACATATTCACGCAATTGCCCAGCACGCTGGCGATGGGAATGATCTCGCGCGGCACCGGCACGCGTTTCACAAGTGACGCATTGTCGATCAGGGAGGTGGTCCCGATGGCCCAGGAGATGCTGAAAATGTTGTAGGGTACAAGTCCGCAGAGGGCGAATACCGCGAAATTCGGAATGCTGGTATTGGAGAAAATCTTGGTCCACACGAACCACAACACCGTCATCATGATCAGCGGGTTCAGCAAAGACCAGAACACCCCCAGCGACATATTGCGATAGCGGACTCTAAAGTCTTTCGCAATGAGGTTTTGGATCAGAAAGAGGTAATCCCCGCTCCACCGGCGTTTCCATGAACTAAAAATCGGGCCCGTTAATGGGAATGCGCTGGCAGACATAGTAAAGGCAGGGGTCTCATCATTTTAACTTACGGGCGGGCATGGGACAACCACTCTCCCCAGTAACGAAACAAATGCCGGGAATTGTAGCGGCTCCCCACCGCGAGGCTCCGCAGATACGTGCTCACGGAAGTTCGCGCGGGAAAGTAAAACTGGTCGGTGTGGTCCTTCAAAAAGGATAGATAGCCGTAGATCCAATTCAACGGCACATAGCCATAGTGGCGCTGGAGCAGTTGGATGCACTCTTCGAACATCAACCCCTTCTGCCCCAGGCTCTTGTTGTGCGAGTGCATGCGCGATCGGGCGAGGTACTGCGGAATGGCCATGAAAGAATGGCGCCGCGAAAGCCGGATCCAAAGATCGTAATCGAATGCGGATTGCAGCCCGGCATCCAGCAGGCCAACCGCTTCGATCGCACCCCGCCGCAGGAACGATGCGGGTTGGCAGATTCCGCACTCCCGCCGGAACATCGCCGGGAAATAGGGCGCCACCGTGGGATATCGGCCCAGCGTCCGGCCAGATTCGTCCATCCAGTACCCTTCGCCATAGACCACGGCTGCATCGGGTTCCACGGCCAGACGTTCGACGGCTGCCTCCACCGCCCCGGGCAGATAACAGTCATCCGCGCTCAGCCAGGCCAGAATCTCCCCGCGTGATCGTTGAAACCCTCGATTGATGGCATCCGCGGCTCCCTTGTCCGGCTGCGAAATATACTGCAGCCGGTCCCGGTAGCGCTCCAGAATAGCCGCGGATCCATCGGTGGATCCGCCGTCTATCACCAGGTACTCGATCCGCGGATAATCCTGCGACAGCACGCTCTGAATCGTCTCTTCGAGAAACTCCCCGGAATTGAAAGACGGCGTGACGATGCTGACGAGCGGCGATGGCATCACAACTTTCCCTATCATATGCCGCGCATCTTCAATCCAGCCAGAGGCGTTCGACCGCAATGCCCAACTCGCGGGTGTCGCCGCCTCCATCCCGCAGGGCGGGGACAAATGCACTATCGATGGAAAGCCGGATCTCCAGTGGACAGGTGCCATCGTCTGCAGGCGCCAGGGACGGCAGCGGGATGGAAAGCTCCTGCGGCCCGCCTGGATCGAGGGCGAAAGGGTAAGGGTCGGACCCGGAGATCGCGACGGTTCCGGTAGCGCCGCTGGGGCCGGCCCAGGCGCGGATTTTCAAGAAGGCGCGCTTCACGGCCGGGAGGGTCAGAAAGGCGATGGCCTCGCGGTTGCTCCAACGGACGACGGGCGGCCAGTCCTCGAAATTGTGCCACCCTGTGCCTAGCTGCAGCAGATCGCCATCGCCCATGACAATGCATTCGCGGCGCGCCCTGGGCCGCCCCCATTGATGCCAGTAGAGCCAGTCCGGATGGCGCTGGACGGCGTCGCCCGAAGCCGTACCGACGGCGAAGAGGTTGTCCCGATACGCGCGGCCGGGACCGCGCCTGGTGAGCCAGCGGTGGCAGCGGTCGTGGGGATAGACATCTTCCACGGACACGGCTGGAGCGAAGTGGTGGGCGCTCAGGAGATCGGCCAGTTCGCGCGGGGTGTATTCGCGATTGTGGCGCCCATAAACACCGTATCCGGAATAGGCGTGGAAGAGGTTGCGGCCACGTAGCAGATTGCGGATATTGTCCAGGCTGCACACATTGGGCGTGGAGAGGAAGATGTGGCCGCCGGGCTTGAGCACGCGGTGCGCTTCGCGCAGCATGTGGCTGGGGTCCATCACCAGGTGCTCCAGGATTTCACAGCACAGGACGAGATCGAACGAGGCGTCGGGATAGGGGAACGGGTCGCGCTCGATATTGAACATGCGGTAGCGGAAGATGTGGTCCTCGCCGAAAGCGGTGCTGGCCACGGGTTGCAGATGTTCTCCCGGTTTTGCAGAGGCGCCGTAGTCTTCGAAGAAATTGGCCGGGGTGACGCGGTAGCCGAGATATTTCTGGATCAGCAGCGTCATGAAGTAGGGGGACGCGCCCAGTTCAAGGACGGCGACATCGCCGGAGAGGGCCGGCAGAAATTCGAGGGAACGGATGAACCGGTCCAGATGGAAGAGCACATACTCTTCGCCCTCTTCGGGCCGGCCGAGGCGGCGGAACAAATCGAAGCTGAGGAGATAATCGCGCAGCTCTTCACGCGGAGGCAATGCTTTTTTCATGTCAATCAGCCGAGCAGCGGATTGCGCACGATCAGACCCGACACCCTCGTGAAATCCCGATCCGCGGACCAGATCTCGCGCACTCCATGCTCCACGCAAATCGCCGCTACTCGTGCGTCGTGCATCGCTCCACCGGCAATCTGGCCGGTGGAAACGATCTCCTTCAGTTCCTTCCAGTGCCCAGCCAACTCACCCAGGATTCGCATGGAGGGCGATTCCATCCAGATTTCGATTTGCTTGATCGCTTTGGGAAGAGGCGTCGGCGGATTATAGATTCGCGGATGTGTGGCCACCGCCAGGAATTCATGAATGCACGGCCACGGCACACCCCAGAACGCATCGCCTTGCGCCAGATTCGCGATGGATCGATATGCCGCCTCGTGCCAGGGCGAATCCACACGATGGGCATAGACCAGGATATTGGTATCGACCGCGATCATTCGCCGCGGCCTTCATAGATCCGCCGGCGAATCTCCGGCCACGCGAGATCACCCTGCAGCCCCTGCCCCCGGAAAGAGCCGTTCCGCAGGCGAAACGGTTTGGCGCCCTGCCGGTTTCGCTGCAATGTGGAGCGCAGGCCTTCTTCCAGAAGTTCGCGAAACGACAGACCATGGGCCTCGGTGTAAGCCTTGGCCTCGGCAAAAAGAGAGTCCGCAATCTCCACCGTCGTCTTCATATGCCCATAGTACCATATCGAATAATATGGGTATATGGGTATAAACTGGCCGCCCCCTCACGAGGCGCGGCGCCGCAAACCGGTTTATGATTGGGTTTCGGCATGAAAACAGCTCTTATTCTCGGCATCACGGGGCAGGACGGCTCGTTTCTGGCGGAGCATCTGCTGGCCAATGGCTACGAAGTACACGGCGTGGTCCGCCGAGCTTCCACATTCAACACGGAGCGGCTGGATTCCATCTATGCGGACCCGCACGAAGAAGTCTCCCTGCGCCTGCATTATGGGGACCTGTCGGACGGCACCGGACTCCGGCACGTGATGGAAAAAGTCCAGCCCGACGAAATCTACAACCTGGCGGCACAATCGCACGTGCGCGTCAGCTTCGACCAGGCCGAATACACGGCGGACGTAGTGGCCACGGGGACGCTCCGGCTGCTGGAGGCCTTCCGGGATTACACCGCAGCCTCGGGAAAACCAACGCGCTTTTACCAAGCGGGTTCTTCGGAGATGTTCGGGGCCGCCCGGCCGCCGCAAAACGAAAGCACGCCGTTTTATCCGCGCAGCCCCTACGCGGTCAGCAAAGTGGCGGCCCACTGGTATGCCATCAACTACCGGGAGGCGTACGGGCTGTTCATCTGCAACGGGATTCTCTTCAACCACGAATCGGAACGGCGCGGAGAGACCTTTGTGACGCGCAAAATCACGCGCGCACTGGGCCGCATCAAACTGGGGATGCAGCGGAAGCTGTTCCTGGGCAACCTGGATGCGAAACGCGACTGGGGGTACGCCGGCGACTACGTGCAGGCCATGCGGCTGATGCTGCAAGCCGGTGAACCGGACGATTACGTCGTCTCTACGGGGGAATCCCATTCGGTACGCGAGTTTCTGGACCTGGCGGCCGCCTATTGCGGCCTGGACTGGACCCACTATGTGGAGACGGACCCACGCTATTTCCGGCCGACGGAGGTGGATTACCTGCTGGGCGATGCTTCGAAGGCGCGCCAGCGGCTGGGCTGGCAGCCCAAGGTAAGCTTCGAGGAGTTGGTGCGCCTGATGGTGGAACACGACCTGGAATTGGCCCGTCAGGAACAGACGCTGGCCACCGCCGGCCACCGCGTAGTGGTTCGCGGCGCCTCGCATGAATGAGGCCAGCCGCATTTTCGTGGCGGGCCACAGAGGCCTGGCGGGATCGGCCATTTGCCGCCGCCTGCGCGCGGAGGGCTACGCGAACCTGGTGCTGCGCAGCCGGAGCGAACTGGATCTGCGCGACCGGGCCCGCGTGGAAGAGTTCTTCCACCGCGAACGGCCGGAATACGTTTTCCTGGCGGCGGCCAAGGTGGGGGGCATTCTGGCGAATAGCCTGTACCCCGCGGATTTTCTCTTCGACAATCTGAGCGTCCAGAACAACGTCATCGATGCAGCCGCGCGATACGGTGTGAAAAAGCTCGTCTTTCTGGGGTCGTCCTGCATTTATCCCAAACTCGCGCCGCAGCCGATCCGCGAGGAATCCCTGCTCACGGGCGCGCTCGAGCCCACCAACGAATGGTACGCGATCGCCAAGATTGCGGGGATTAAAATGGCGCAGGCGTACCGCCGGCAGTATGGCTTGAACGCTATCAGCCTGATGCCGACGAACCTGTACGGGCCGGAAGACAATTTCAACCTCGAGTCCTCCCACGTGTTGCCCGCCTTGCTGCGCAAGGCGCAGGAAGCCTCCGCGAACGGAGCGCCGGAGCTGGTGGTGTGGGGGACGGGAGAGCCGCGGCGCGAGTTCCTGCACGTGGACGACATGGCCGACGCCGCCTTGTACCTGATGCTGCGCTACGATGAACCGGGAATCATCAATGTGGGCAGCGGCAACGACCTCACCATCCGCGAACTGGCGGAGTTGATTCTGCGCGTAACCGGCTGCCCCAGCCGGCTGGTATTCGACACTTCCAAGCCCGACGGCACACCGCGTAAATTGCTGGATGTCACACGCCTGACGGCATTGGGCTGGAAGGCGCGCATCCCTCTGGAAGAAGGGGTTGCGCGCACCTACCAGTGGTATCTGGAACACCAGGCGGTGGTGGCCGCCAGGCGGTAAATCCTCACGCCAGCAAGCGGTCAATGACGTTTTGCCAGGAGATGTTCAGGCCGGCATAGCGGTCGCGGGCGGCTTGTCCCAGCCGCTGCGCGCAGGCGCGATTCTCCCAAAGTCTGTCCATGGCTTCCGCCATGCCGGCGGCGGAAGCTTCCGCTACGAATCCGGTTTCTCCGGAGAGTACGAATTCCAGCGGGCCGCCGGAGTCCATGCAGGTGATTACGGGCTTGGCCGCCAGCATGGCTTCCAGGGTAACGTACCCGTAATCTTCATCCAGGGGCGGAAAGAGAACTCCCACCGCGTGGGCGTACTGTTCGATCTTTTCCTCTTCGGAAATATTGCCCAGCCATCGCACCCGCTGTTCCACGCCAAGCGCTTTGGCGAGGTCCCGCAATTGTTCCGCGTATGCCGGCTCATCGGCGGCGCCGGCAAACCGGACTGCGACCGCCTGGCGGGTTTGCGCCAAAGCCTCCAGAACCAGTTCCTGGCGCTTCGCGCGGTTGAGCCGGCTGGGGAAGAACAGGTATTCGTCCGTGGCTCCGGCGCAGTAGTAGCGCTCCGCGTTGAGGGGAGGATGATACAGGGGCGTGGACTGTATGCCGCAGTATCTTTGCAGCCGGCCAGTCACATTTTGGGAAATGGTGAAAATGGCCCGCGCCTCGGGAAGCAGCCGCCGATCGGCCTGCTCGATAGCCGCTCGAATCTGGCTGCCATTGGATTGCAGATGCAGATCGGCAAATTTGTGCCCCCACAGATCGTACGCGGAGCGATGCTGATGGAGCAGCCAGACCACCTTGCGTGGATGAGCGATGTAATAGGCGGGAAACTTCAGCCCGATCAACACATCCACCCGGGTGCCGCAGGACTCGGTCAAATCCAGCAGGCGGCAGGCCAGCATGGTATCCAGAAGCCGTCCGGGCGGATACCACTTGAATGGAATGGCTACGATTTCCGCCTCGTGCCCGCCTCTGCAGAGCGCATCCCGCAAGCCTTCCGCGAGCACTTCCGCGCCGCCGCGTACGAAAGGGACCTGAGTCGTCGCTATGAGGATGCGCATGCTCTTTGCCGCGGCCCTAAACTTTCCTTCCAATCACGGCATAATCCTGCGCGCCATAAAAATACTCGTTAAACCTGCGCACCAGGGCGCTGCTCTCTTTGCCTTCCGGCACGTGGTTGCAAGGGTCGCAGGGATTGAGCGGCATTACCTTGACCTGGCAGAGTCCGCGCGATTCCACCAGGAAGCGCAGCGTCTCATTCGGAATGGGATTACGGTGCGTGGGGTCGAAGTAGAAATTGCGCGAGCCCACCAAAAAGTTGTTGGGGTTGGGGGTTTCGAAAATGGCCACGCCGCCGGGCTGGAGGATCCGCGTCACTTCGTCCAGCAGATGAATCAATACCCGGAACGGCAGATGTTCGACCATGTGAAACACCGTGACCGCTCCCAGCGAAGCATCGGGAATGCGGCTCAGGTATTCCAGCGCATCGGCGCTTTCCACATCCAATTGCTTCTGCCGGCACTCTTCCACCATGCTGCGATTGAAATCCACACCGCGAGCCGGGAATCCCTCCTGGCGCAGCAGATCCAACCATTCTCCGCGGCCGCAGCCTATATCCAGAACGGCGAATTCACCGTCATCCGGTTTCGCCTTCTGTAAAACCGGCAGGTAGACTTTTAACCGCGCCTGGATTTCCTCCCGCGGCCCGCGGAGCGCATCTTCAAAGGCCACGTAGAGGGGATCGAGGTCGTGTAAATCCTCCTGCTCGAAAGCCTGCAACTGCTCCCGGTCGAGCGGCGCGGGCAGGCGTTTCCGCGCCTCTTCCAAAAGCCGGGCCACCCGCCGGGAATTCTCCAGAAGCTCGCGCTGGAGTCTCTGCACCCGCTCTTCGGTGTTCCGCAGACGATTGGCGATATCGTATTCCTGGGAGTGTTGCTCCTCATGGAGTTGCTGCACGCTGTCCACCTGCTCCCGGAGCCGGCCCTCCAGTTCGATGGTGCAGAGGCGCTCCTGCTGCAGGATTTCCGTGATCCGCCGGCGCTCCTGCTCGAGCGATTCCGTCTGCGTCTGGAAGTGATCCTCCCGGCCGTTGATGCGATTCTCCAGCCCCTCCCGGTAAAGATGTTCCTGCCGCAGGCCTTTTTCCAGCTCGTCGTTGCGCAGGCACTCCCGCAGCAGCGTTTCGCCCTGTTCCCTCAACCGGCTCTCGATTTCTTCCCGGTGAAGATGTTCCGCCCGCAAGGCTTCTTCCAGACGATCGCCGCGCTGACGTTCCTGCTGCTGCGCCTCTTCCAGACGATCGCCACGGAGACGTTCCTGCTCTAGAGCTTCCGCGCAGGTCTGGAGACGCGCTTCCAGATCCCGCAGCCGATTGAGGATTTCCAGATCATCGCCATTGACACGTCCCTGGTGCAGGGCTTCCTCGTGGATCTTGAGACGGGATTCCAGCTCCTGCTGGCGCTCCTCCAGGCTCTCTCTGCAAAGATTCCCCTGGTTCAGCCATTCCTTCAACTCTTCACTCCGCAGACGATCCCTCTCGATCGTTTCGGCCTGCAAACGCAGTTCCAGCCGGACCCTGTCCGCTTCCGAGAGGGCGCCCACCGCTTGCCTGGCTTGCTGATCCAGGGATTCCTGCATCCGCTCCGTGTTCCGGATCAGATCGTCCACCGCTTGAGCCAGCCCTTCCAGAGTGGATTGCAGCGGAGGAGTGTACCAGAAGAGCATGCGCCCCACCACGGCCACCAGCGACGCTCCTACTTTCCCTCTCAGGGTTGGAGGCCCCGCCGGCGCCCGGCCGATTTGGGCACATTTTACCTTCAGTTCCTCTAACCTTCCGTGTAACTTCGCCAGCTCATCGGAATGATTCGGCATATCGGTGAACTCCAAGGATAGCGAAGGTTGCAGGCAATAAAAAACTCGGCGCCTCCAATTGCTTGGAAGCGCCGAGTTTTGAAACTTACCTAACTTATCCCCTCCACCACCGCGGTGGTGGAGGGCTTCAGTCAAGCTGAGGTTAGTTGATGAACAGGTTCTGGAACTCAGGACTGCCCACCAGACCGACGCCCGGTGTGCCGGGACCTTCGACCAGGCCTCGAGCGTTCACACCTGCGGCCGCCGCCTGGAAGTAAATCCCGGATCCGCCGCCGTTGGCGACGCCGGACCAGAAGGTAAACCCACCGGCATCCGGATCGCGAGCCAGAACCGCGAAGTACAGCAGCGTAACGAACATGCTGTTGCTGTGATCGTTCGTGACGCCCGCCGAAGCGAACGTGAGCCTGTTCTGGAATTCAGCCGACGTATCCTGACTCGGCAGGTACGGCGGATTCGGAGGAGCCGGCGCCGATAACGGAGGCGCAATGGCCAGGTTGTAGAACAGGTTGTAAGGCCCGCCCAACCCGCCATTGGTCACCAGCGTAATCGCGTTGGCCAATTCCGTACCGCTCGGCGCCCGGCCCAGCAAGTTCATGTACATGTTGGTAACTACGTTGCTGATGTTGACCGGCGGCCCGTACTGGGTCGCGTATTGCTGGCCGTTCAACAACGAGTTCAACAGACTGGTCGCTGCCGCTGCCCAACCGGCCGGTGTTTCATTCAGCCGGAAAGGAGCCACCGCGGCCTGCCACTGAGCGAATGTGGGCAGGGTGCCCAGCATGGCCTTGTAGATGGCTATCACCTGGAAGTCGCTGCTCTCGCCTTCACCCACCGAGGCTTGTCCCGGAGGCGAATTGAGAGGAGCGTTCAAGCCCAGCGCCGAAGAGCTGGCCAGGAACTGGTCAACCATGTTACCCAGACCGGCGATGCCCAGGTTGGAGCAAGGCTGGATAACCAGCGGCGTGGTGCAGGTCCAGAAGTTGTAGCCGCCCGTATCGGGTTCGCGGCCCAGAGACGTCTGGTACAAGGCTTCCACTTCGCGCTGCAACTGTGACAGCGGTGAAGCAGCCTCGTTGACTGTGTAAGTAGCCGAAGCCGTACCGGCCGTCACGGTAATCGTGCTGGTCCGGACTCCCAGGCTGTGGGTATTCGCAAACGCGTCGTAGCTCAACGTGCCGACTCCAGCGCCGGTCGATGCCGAAGTAATGGCAATAACCTTAGATGGATTCGCCCCGATCGAAGACGGATCGGCAGGACCAGGTACATTGTCCGCCGTCGTGACGGTCCACTGTCCGCAGGTCGTAGCCGAGTTCGGCGTCACCGTCAGGTTCAACGGTGTAGAAGGATAGAATCCGCCGTTCGCTGCGCCGGTGCTCATCGCCGTCCCCGTATAGGGCAGCGTGGTGCTGGTTCCGTTGCCGGCATCGCGCAACGTGATCGAGCAAGGTATGCCACCCTGCGGTATCACACTGAGCGTCACCAGCACGTTCATCGTGGCCGGTTGCGGTGCGGGGAAGCCACCCGATTGGATGGTCTCCCAGGCGTAATACGTTCCCACCGGCAGGCTCGCAGCCAGCAGGTTGGGCGTCACGGTCACGGTGCAACCGTTGAAGAAGCCCGACAGGCTCTGGGTCGGATCGTCTTGCACGAACGGCGTGCAATTCGTGGTGCCCAGGGCGAATGCCAGCCACGTCGGATTGGTCGGCGACTGCAAAGGAGTCAGCGGCGGCAATCCGTAAGAGGACGGGAACGGGAAGATGAACGCCAAAGTGGTTCCCGGCCTCGACGGGAGGATCGTGATAGTCTCGCTGCTCGGGACGGTCGTGGTAGACCCGGCAACCTCGGTGAAGCTGATGTTTACCGTGCCGTTGGAAACCAGGGCAATCGCTTCAGCCTGGTTGCCGATTCCGCCGTACGTTGAAGGCGGTGCAATGCTGATGATCGGCGTCGTCAGGCAGCCTCCACCAGGATTGGTGATGTAGATGGCGTTGATCGTTCCACCGGAGATCGTAGCGAAAGCCGCCGGTTGGGACGCGCATTGACCACCTGTGAACGTGATCGCCGGAGCCACAGGATACCCGGTGCCGCCGAAGCCCGGAGGCGCGAGTTCTACCCCGTACAACGAACCGCAACCGCCTGCGGTTGGGGTTGTCCCGTTGCAGGTCACGGCGAACGGATCCAGCGTGCTGTACATCAATCCGGGACCGGAACTGACCGTTACCGGCAGAATCGCGGCCATCGGACTGTTGGTGGCGGCAAGCAGCGGCTGCGTGGGCAATGCGATATCCGTAACCGTAACTCCACCGGCCGGGAACTGCGCCAGGTTGAGCGGATTCGGATACGTCCCAGGCAGCGTCGCCTGCTGCGGCGCAATCACTAATTGCTGGGCAGCCGGGGTGCAGCTATTAATCGGCTCAGTGCCAACTCCCATGCTGTTTACGCAATCGGTGCCACCCTCGATGCCAACGAACGGCGTGCTGGCTGCGGGCTGTACAGTGGTTGGCCCAATCCAGTTCGGCGTGCCGGCCAGAGGAGTAAACAGGGCTGGCAGTTCCAGCGTGCTGTCCGGAGGAGCAAACTGCGGCCCGCCCTGTACGTTCGCGGGCAGGTTCACATTCTGTGACGGTCCAAGGCCGAAGACGTCGAGCTCTACGGTCTGCTGCGTACCAGCCTCCAGGAACAACATACCGGTCGGGGGCGGCCCCGATGCCACCACGTTGCCGGCGGCAAAGCCCGGGTTCACAATCTGGTATTCGTACGCCAGACTGTTGCCTACCTTCAGGCAAACCGGCAGGGACACCGAAATCGGCTGATTGTTGTTGTTCGTAATGGGCGAGCCGGCGGCGTTTAATGCCGCATACGTCAGGGTGCTGGCGTAGTATCCCGGCGCCAGGGTCGAGGGATTCACGATCGAAACCGTTACATCCGTCGTCGTCACCGAAGCGCTGGCAGCTTGCAGGTTACCGTCATGGGTGAATTGCAGAATGCCGGTATTGCCCAGCAGGCTGCTCGGAATGGGCGGCGAACTGGTGGTGCAGGTGAAGATCGGCAGCGACAGCGAAGATAGGCCGTTGCCGGAAGTATAGCTCGGCGGCGTGGCGTTTAATGCCAGGGCCACCTGGGCGGAAAGGCTGATTCCCGGCGTAACTGTAGTCAGGAACGTGCCCGTATTGTTGCCCGTCAGCAGGTTTCTGGAATCCAGCCGCAGCGTGTGGAAGTCCGCGGTGTTACCGGTGATTCCCAGGATGTAAGGCAATCCGTTGTTGTTGGAAGTGATCGTGCCGGTGTAATTGACGGGCACCGAGAACGGCGCCAGCGGAACTGCCGGCAGGATCGACGGAGTGAGCACGAACGGAGGAGCTCCAGCTCCATTATTCAACGCCGGGTTCACGTTGGAAATCCAGGGCGATTGCAGCACCATCGTTCCAGGGTTGACCAGAACATTGACGGTTACGGCTACCAGTGTGACCGAGGCCGGCGGAGGATTGCATCCGGGGCTGGTCAACGGGAAGCAGTTGGAAAGGTTGCCGGAGCTTCCCACCGGGGAGAAGGTAATCGACGAACCGCCCGGCAAGGTCTCATCGGCGATCGACGGGACATTCAACTGGCCGGAGTTCACATAGAGATAGAACGTGCCGCTATAGGTGCCCGCGGGAGCGCCCGAGAGCATGGTATTCGGCAGTCTCACCTGAATGTAGCAGGCGTTGCTGTTGGTGAGCGCATCCGGCAAAGCCAGGAGGGCGAACGGCGTCTCGCCGCAGCCTCCCGTGTTGGGGATCAGGCTCCCAAACGGACCGAACTGGATCGGGTGCAGGTCTACCACGCCACCGGCCTGAGAGATATTCGGAGCGCCGGTAATGTTGGCCGTGGCTTGCGCCTGCGTGCCGCCCGCATTCGGAAGCGGGAAGACCACGTAAGGCGGATTGCTGTATCCCGAACCGGCGTTGGTGATCACGTAACTGTTGATCGCCCCGGAAGTCGGATCCACATAAGCGGTTCCCAAAGCCTGCGTTCCGCCAGTCGGAGCGCCGCAGGTCTGGGTCGTGGCCGTAATCGGCCCCACGCAGAACAGGAGCGGGATGGCGCAGCTACCCGGAGTTCCCACGCTGTTCCCGTTGGCGCATGTGTAATTGCTGCCGGAACTGATCATAGTCAGCGATTGGACGCCACCGGTCGAGGGCGGGCCCAACACCGGCCATTGGGTGCTG
>CAZUCM010000018.1:0-18581 GCA_964619235.1 uncultured Terriglobales bacterium | reverse complement strand
TGGAAGCGAATCTGGACAAGCTGCGGCAGGAGCTGCGAAACGGGAGCTATCGCCCGCAAGCGATCCGTCGAGCTTGGATCGACAAGCTGGGCAGCAAGGAAAAGCGCCCGCTGGGAATCCCGACGGTGCGCGACCGGGTGGTGCAAGCGGCATTGAAGATGGTAATCGAGCCGATCTTCGAACGGCAGTTCGCAGCGCAAAGCTACGGATTCCGTCCCCAGCGCGGCTGTAAAGATGCCCTGCGACGTGTCAACGACCTGCTGCAGCGTGGTTATAACTGGGTCGTGGACGCGGACCTGAAAAGCTACTTCGACACGATCCCGCACCAGTGCTTAATGGCATTGGTGGAGGAAGTAATTGTCGATAGCAAGGTACTCGCGCTGTTAAAAGCGTATCTGCGAGCCAAGGTGATGGAAAGCGCGAACGGATGGGTTCCCGAGGGAGGTACCCCCCAAGGAGCCGTAATCAGTCCGCTGCTGTCCAATGTCTACCTGAATCCGCTCGACCATCTCATGGAAAGCCGAGGGGTCGAGATGGTGCGGTACGCGGATGACTTCGTGATCCTGTGTCGCACGGAGGCTGATGCCTACGCCGCCTTGGCCGTGATCCAGCGCTGGACCGGGAACGCCGGTCTGGAACTGCATCCGGTCAAGACCCGGATCGTAGACGCCAGCCAACCGGGAGGGTTCGATTTTCTGGGCTATCACTTTGAGCGAGGCAAGAAGTGGCCTCGGCGCAAGAGTGTACAGAAGCTGCGAGAAACGATCCGGGCCGAAACACGCCGCAACCATGGGCAGGCCCTGACGCAGGTCATTGGGACGCTGAACCGGAGTCTAGCTGGCTGGTTCGAATACTTCCAACACAGCAGCGGGGCATCCATGTTCGTCCGCCTCGACAAGTGGACTCGTATGCGCCTGCGCAGCATCTTACGCCGGCGACACGGGGGCCGCGGACGAGGTAGGGGCCATGACCACAACCGTTGGACCAATAGTTTCTTCGCTGAGCAAGGGCTGTTCTCGCTCGCCACAGCCTACGCATCAGCTTATCAATCCTCTTCGAGGTAAGACCACCAACTGGAGAGCCGGATGCGGGAAATCCGCCCGTCCGGTTCGGAGGGAGGGGGAGCATCGCTCTCCCTACCCCTATCTGTGTGGTGGTAGATCACCGTCGTGATTGAGTCAGGTTTGGACACGCGCTATGCCGTGCGCTATGATTCTCCCGCTCGTAGGATGAGCCTTTCCATGGCGCTTACCAAGAGAACTCGCGGGTATCTTCCGCACTGGGAAGCGGAGGGCGGAACTTATTCCGTCACTTTCCGTTTAGGCGACTCTTTACCCGCCAATGTGCTTGCAAAATTGACCCGGCAACGGGAGACGATCCAGGTGCTGCTGCTCTGCACGGCACGCCGGTTTAGGCGGATTGGGTGTATGTGAAAGGGCGATAGGGCCCGCAGGCGGGGCGCCTGCGCCACGCTCGCCGCGTTTTGGCATTTGGGCGCAAAATGGAGCGTTGTCAAAATGTGGCTCCCCGCGGCCCAGATGAATCTCCATAAGCCGGCTGGCGCGGCACCATCCCTGCCGCCGTCCCTTACTCCCTGATCACAAGCCTACCGGAAACTATCCTCCGCTGATTTCATACACGGTGGCATTTGCCGGTGGAGGAATTGACCGGAACGGCTGTCCCGAGGTGCGTGCCAGGATCACTCCCAGCACTGCACTATGTGCGACTACGGCGATCGTGCCCAGGGAATCTCGTTTCATCTCCGACTGAACCTGCGCGAAAGCGCTTTCCACGCGTGCTTGGAAGTTCTTGAAGGTTTCGCCTCCGGGTGCGGTCCGCTTCGGGAATTGGTCCAGCCATGGTTTGGCAAATTGCGGGTCACGCAACTCGATTTCGCTCCAGGTAAGTCCTTCCCATTCTCCGAAATCAAGCTCACGCAGACCGTCCATCATGGACAGCTCCATTCCGCGGGTTGCCGCAAGGGCTTCGGCGGTCATGACGGCGCGCCGCAGAGGGCTGCTGTAAATGCGGCCAATCGGCGTGGCGCGGAGCTTTGCGGCGAGCGCTTGTGCCTCGGCTTCGCCGGCGGCACTCAGCGGCGGGTCGGAGCTGCCGCAGAAGCGCCCATGAAGCCGGCTCTGGGCGTGGCGGATGAGCAGAATGGAACTCACCTGCGCACCAGTACGGCACAGGCATAGATGGCGATTTCGGTGAGTTGATTGGTTGCGCCCAGGCAATCCCCGGTTACTCCGCCCAGCCGGCGCCGGTAATACAACCCACTCAGGGCGGTCACAACCAGGGCGGCTAGCAGTGGAAGCAGCGCTGTTCTGCCCATGAGGCCGGCCACCAGCGCAACGGCCAAAGCTGTTCCCAGAGCCACGGCATAGCGGGGCAAATGCATGGCGAGTCTGGCGCTCTGTCCGCTGGTTCCCCGGGCGGACGGCATATAAGCGGCCAGAGGCAGCGACGTCCAGCGGCACAGGACATGAGCGGCGATCAGTGTGGCTGCGGCCTTCGATGCCGGAAGCGCGCCCAGCAGCGCGAATCGCGCCAGCAGCGAGAGCGCAAGTGCGATCACCCCAAAGCTGCCGACACGGCTGTCTTTCATGATGGCCAGAATCTTGTCCCGGCCATGACCGCCGCCAAAGCCATCGGCGACATCGGCCAGTCCGTCCTCATGCAGGCCGCCGGTGATGATCACCAGGAATGCCAGCACGGCGATCGCCCGCACAGACTGGTCCAGCGCGTAGCGGCGGCACAGCCAATCGACCAGTGCGCCACCGCCGCCCACCACCAGTCCAACCACGGGGAAGAAGACCGCCGCGCGTCCCGGCATATCTTCCGACCACGGTGGATTGCCCGCGGGAATACGGGTCAAGAACTGAAAGGCGATCTGGATGGCGTGCAGCGTGCGTTTCATTCTTTATGTGGCGGCTATTGCGCTTTCGTGCTGACCCCGGCGGAGGCGAAGGTTGCCATTTCGTTGTAGACGCGAACCGCCGCTTCCACAATAGAAAACGCCAATACCGCCCCGCTACCTTCTCCCAACCGCATATTCAGGTCGAGGAGCGGATCGAGGCCCATATGATCGAGCAGAATCCTGTGGCCCGGTTCCTGGGAAACATGTCCCGCCAACATGTAGTCGCGGCAGTCGGGCGCCATGAGTTGCGCTACCGCGGCGGCGCTGGTGGAGATGAATCCGTCGATCACCACCGCGATGCGCCGGGCGGCGGCGCCCAGCACCATGCCGGTCATGGCGGCGATTTCGTATCCGCCGAGACAGCCCAGCAGGGCAAACGGATCGGCCAATTCCCTGGCGTGCAGGGCGACGGCCCGGCGTACTACATCCACCTTGTGGCGGCGCGCGTCGTTGGCGACACCGGTTCCGGTGCCGGTCACTTTCTCCGGGTCAGCCTGGGTGATGGCAGTGCAAATGGCCGAAGCGGAGGTGGTATTGCCGATGCCCATCTCGCCGATCGCCAGAATTTTTGTGCCCTCCTCGACCGCCTGATGGGCCAGGCGCACGCCGGTATGAATGGCGGCGTGCAGTTCGTCGCGGCTCATCGCCGGCTCATGCAGGAAGTTCCGCGTTCCCTTGCGCACCTTGGCCTGCACCAGACCCGGCGCGGGAGCAAAGTCTCCGGCCACTCCCACGTCGACCACCACCACGCTGGCGCCAACCGCGCGCGCCAGTACATTGACCGCCGCACCTCCGTTGAGAAAGTTCAGCACCATCTGCACGGTGACTTCCTGGGGATAGGCGCTGACTCCTTCGGCTACGACACCGTGGTCCCCGGCGAATACATATACCGCCTTCCGGTCGCAGCTGGGGCGGGAGGACTCTTGTATAGCCACCATGCGCGCCGCTATTTCTTCCAGGCGTCCCAGGCTTCCTTGCGGCTTGGTCAGTTGATCGAGATGCCCGAGGGCAATGTTATGCCAGCGCTTCGAGCAGGGCTGAATTGCTGAGACGGCCTGAGCCAGTTCAGATGGCAGATTCACTGTAGTCATGATCGCGAGTTCCTTCTGCGCAAGGGCCGGGTGCGGCGATGGCTGCGTTCCTCCTGCTGCGGATAGGTGAGTGGTTCGTCCTTTAACTGGGGGACGAGATGGAAGGCCGCATTTACGCGCTCCTCCGCCAGCACCTCTGCCGTTGATCCAAAGTGATGCCCGGCCTCGTCGGTGAGCAGCAGCGTCAGCGGAAAATGGGCGCGCACCGCCGACAGATCGTGCATGGCGGCAACCATGGTCAGGCCGCGTCCATGCAGATCCAGCAACAGCTGCAGGAATTCCGCCTGGCGTCCGATGTCCAGATGCTGCAGCGGCTCATCCAGCAGCAGCAGGCTCGGCTCCTGTGCCAGCGCGATGGCCAGCTTCACCCGCTGTTGCTCTCCACCCGAAATCTCATTCATGGTCCGGCTCCGCAGATGCGTAATGCCGGTCAGCCGCATGGCTTGGTCGACGGCGCCGCGGTCGGCTTGCGATACGCCGCCCAACCATCCCTGATGCGGGGTTCTTCCCTGGGCAACAATTTGTTCCAGAGTAAACGGAAATGGAATATCCAGATGTTGCGGAACCATGGCGACCTTGCGCGCCAGCTCCCGGCGATGCCAGGCATCAATCCGGCGGCCTGCAATGGCCACACTTCCACCGGCTGCCGGCAACAATCCCGCCGCCAGGCGCAGCAGCGTGGACTTGCCTGCGCCGTTGGGGCCGGCCAGCGCCATCAGACCGTTATCCGGCAGGGCAAAGGACACATCGGCCAGAATCGGCCGCAAGCCATAGGTAAAAGAGACCCGTTCGAATTGCAGTAGTGCGCTCACACATACACCTCGCGCCGATGCCGGCGAAGCAGATAGAGGAAAGCCGGCCCGCCCACGAATGCCGTCAGCATTCCCACCGGAAGCTCATAAGGAGCGCGAATGCTGCGGGCGAAGGTATCGGCGATTACCAGAAACAGCGCGCCTGCCAGAACACAGACCGGCAGCAGCCGGAAATGGTCGGGCCCGCGTACCAGGCGCACCAGATGAGGAATCAACAATCCGACAAAACTTATGATACCGCCGAGCGAAACCGATACGGCGGTCAATAACGATGCGGCCAGGATGATGGCTACACGCGTTTGCTCCAGGTTCAGACCCAATTGCCGGGCATATTCGTCACCCAGGGCGAGCGTGTTGAGCCGCGCGGAGAGTGGAACGGCGGCGGCTACGCCGGCAGCCGCCAAAACGCCGGCCACCGCCAATTGCGGCCAGGTGGGAACGCTGATCTGGCCGTGCAGCCAGGCAGCCAGAATCTGCGCGCCCGAATTGCTGGCCTCTTGCCAGATCACCAGACCGGAGGTCATTGCATTCAGCATGGTGGCTACGGCGAAACCAGCCAGCAGCATGCCGGAGACCGAGGTCTGGCGGCCGCGGCTGGCCAGCACATACACCACGGCAATGGCCCCGATCGATCCAGCAAAGGCCAGCAGAGCGGTGGCACTGAAACCCAAAAAGGAGAGCGTCGGCAACCATAGCACCGCGACGGCGCCGCCCAAGGCGGCGCCTCCGCTGGAGCCCAGTACAAACGGGTCGGCAAGTGGATTACGAAACAGGCCCTGAAAAAGCAAACCCGCCGCGGCCAGGCCTGCACCCACCATGGCCGCGGCAATCGCCCGCGGTAAACGCAGATCCAGTACGATGGCGCGCATGTCGGCCGCCTCCGGCCGGTTGGCCAATGCTCCCAGCACGGTCTTTGGGGCGATGTGCACCGACCCGATTCCGCTCGAGATTACGATGGCCGCCAACAACAAGATCAGCAACAGCAGGCAGAGCTGCAGAGTTGAAGATCGGGCTGGCCGTTTTTCCGCTGAAGCGCTGTTCATGGTCATTTACTCGTCCATCCCTCTCCTCCCATGGGGAGCTTGATTCCCGATTGGAAGGTAAAGGGAAGCGACGGAAATCCGAAAGACTCCTGGTAATGCTGGCTCAATAGATTCTGTGCACCGGCAAGCAGGCTGAGCTTGGAGCTCACGCGATAACTGGCCGTGAGGTCCACTCGCTGATAGGGCGCCAGGAGGTTGTGGTTGGGCAACAGCATGGTGTATCCGTAATTGGAGTCCAGGGCATAGGTGCTATCGTCGCGACTGCCCACGAAGCTTCCGGAAACGGAAACCGTCCACCGCGGCCGGCTCCAATCGACGCTGACGTAGCCGGTGTGGGGAGCGCGCCGGAAGGGGCGGGCGCCTACCAGTGGCGAGTAAGCGCCGATAGGGATATTGGGGAATTGCGGATTGATCGCCGGATAGTCCGCGCTGGAGGCAAAAGAGCGCTGCACCACCGCATCCAGATAGGTCCAACCGCCGCGGACGGCAATCTGCCGCCACCGGTACTCCACCTCAGTCTCCACTCCTTGCGCGCGGTAGGCCAGCGAGTTGACCGCCGCACCGTATATACCGCTGTTGGCAATGAGAGTGGGCGAGATGCCAAGCTGTTGCAAGAATTGGCTGGGAACGTATTCCAACTCGTTGGAGAATTCGTTGTGGAAGAAGGTAACGCCGATCCGCCCGTGCCCGCCAAATAGCTGCTGCTCCACGCCGCCGTCGAAACTGCGCGAAAACTGCGGGCCGACCGGTGAGACTTTATATTGCTGAATCAGCGCCTGCCCACCGGACTGGGCGAGCAGCAGTTTGTAGACAGAGGTGTTTTCGTAGTAGATGCTGGGTTCCTTGACGCCCTTGCCAAAGTTGAACTTCAGGCGGGTTCCGCTCAACAGGTGACTCGATGTGGGGCGCAGGAGATAGTAAGCCAGGGAAGCCCGGGGAGCCCCGGCGGCGCCGAATACCGCGTTCTTCTCGATACTGCTGCCGATCGAGTAATAGGCGCGGCTCCAGAAACTTCCCTGCATTTGCATGATGTAACTATAGTTGCCCTGATCGGTGTCGCTGTTGGGATATCCCGTACTGGCGGTGTAGCCGCGTTCATCCTCATAGCGGAATCCGCCCAGAAAAGCCACATGTTGATTCAGCGCATAGTCGCCTTGCGCATAGACGAAATCGCGGTTGGTGAGATTGGCACTGATGCTTTCACCGGCAAGGTACATGAACGCCTCGCCGGTAGCGCTGTAGCCGTTTGCTCCCGTGACTGTGACGGGCGCCCCTACATAGATGGAATTTCCATAGATATCCGATGACGCAGTCCCGCGATCGTCCGGAGCGGTATATAAATAGCGCAAGCGCGTAGCGCCGTAACGCAGCAAATTATGCCAGCGTGGGGTGGTTTGCGAATTGATGGTGGCGCCAACCATAAGATCGGAGTTACGCACATTGGCATCGTCCAGGACGCCAAATACCCCGATTTGATTGGCCTCGTCAAAGGCGGAAACGCTTCGCCGCACCGTCACCCGCACGTCGGTGTTCGGCAGAAGCTCCCAGCCAAAATTCCCCGAGTAGGTCTCATTATGGAAGCCGCTATTGGGCTCGCTGTTGCCGGTGTCGAAGCGCGTGAAATCGGAGAAGTAATCGAACTTGCGCCACGCGCCGCCCACGTTCGCCGCTTGCCCGTAGGTCCCAAAGTTTCCGCCCTCCGTCGAGTAGTCGAACTCGGGAGTGAGCGTAGTGCCGCGCCGCGTCTGTATATCCACCACGCCGGCCATGGCATCGGCGCCGAACAAGGCGCTATTGGGACCGCGCATCACTTCCACCTTATCGATGGCGGAGGCGCCTAGATTGCCGAAATCCACGGCGCCGCCAATGTCATTGACCGGAATACCGTCGATCAGAACCTTGGTGTCGTCGTAGCTTCCGCCCCGCACGAACAAATAGGTAAAATTGCCGAGAACTCCAGTTTGCGCGATTTGCGCGCCAGGCACGATCCGCAGCACATCCTGTACCTCCTGCTTCTGCTCCAGGCTGGCCGCGGGCAGTACGGTGATGGACGCGCCGGTTTGTGCCTCCGGAATCGGAGAACCGGTGGCCGTAACTACGATCTCCTGTTTTACCGCGGGGGGGAACAATGTCAGGTCAATTCCTGCCGGCTGGTCCGGCGAGGCGAAGTGATAGTCACTGACGGCTGAGGCGAAATCCGGCGCCGTGGCGCGCACCTGGAAACGTGCCGCATGATCGATGGCGAATTGATAGTGTCCCATTGCGCCGGCCTTGCCGGTGACAGCTTCGTGGCCCGCTTCCAGCAACTCGACTTTGGCCTGCGGAACAACCGCTCCCAGGGAGTCGCGTACGGTCCCTGAAATCTGCTGGGCCCATGCGGGCAGGGTGATGATGACGGCGAACAGTATGGTGAGAATTTGTCTTTTCATGGCGCTCCTCTTCCCCTTCGGAAGTTTGGCTGTAGTTCGCCGGACCGGTCTCCTGACTTGCGACGCTTCTTCTCCGGTGCCTTCCCATCCCCCATCGGAGACAGTGGCACACAGGCTGTTCTGTCGCTTACAGTTGCGGGGCAGTGGCGGATTTTCACCGCCTTCCCGTACATCCAGCGAAACGGTTAATGGTTAAAGACGAACGCAAAGGATGCCAAGGACGCGGAGGGAACTCCCAGGGAAAACCACGCAAGTTCTCTGCCTGCCTTTGTGCCCATTGCGTCCTCCGCGTTCGTTCCGTTTCGGCTTATTACTTATTGCTTATTACTGCTCGTTCCGCAGCTAACAACTGCTGCGAGAGATCCTCCAGTGCGTCCAGCATCAGTGGGCTGGCGTAATAAATGCGATCGTCCGCCCAGATCACCCGGCGGGCGCGCACGGCCTCCAGCGCCGACCAGCCGGGCAATTTTTGAAGTCCTTCGGGGGTCACCTTGTCGTTGCGAATCAGCAGCAGATAATCCGGCTTTTTCGCGACCACGCTTTCCAGGCTCATGCGCGCCCATTCCTGCGGGACCTCGGCGGTGACGGAGTGCGCGCCTGCCGCTTCGATGAGATCGGTGATGAATGCTCCGCGGCCGGCGGTAATGAAAGGGTCCGGCCACAAAACCATAAGTACCGCCGGACGCGGCTTGCCGGACATGCGCGCCACCACCTGCCGCTGCCGTGCCCGCAGACTCTCGACCAGCGCCCGGGCCGCGGCCGTGTCATTCAGCGCGTTGCCTACGCTCAGGATGGAACGGTAAACGCCTTCCATACCTTTTGGGTTTACGACAAAAACGGAAAGCCGTTCGTGCTCCAGCGCGCGAATGGTGTCGTAGTTGTTCATCCCGTCAATCGCCAGCACCAGATCGGGTTTCAGAGCCACGATGGTTTCCAGCGATGGATCGATCACTCCGCCGACGCTCGGTTTCAGGTGCGCCTCTGCCGGGTATTTGGTGTAGTCGGTTACCGCGGCAACATCCGCTCCATGCCCCAGGGAGTACACGGTATCGGTCAGGCTGGGCGCCAGACACACGATACGATGCGGATGTTCCACAACCGTAACTGTCCGTCCCAGTTCATCCGTCACCGTGCGGGCGGCAGCCGATGGGGAAGTAAACAGCAAGCAACAAGCAATCAGCAAACCAGCGGCCAGGTAGCGCCACCGTCCCGGCGGCTGCCCTGTGGGCGTCCGCGCCCACAGCATTGGCCGGCATAGTGCGGCCGAGCCGCCGGCGCTGCCCGCATCATCAGTCTCGTTGTATTCCCTGACGATCATTGCGCTCTCTCACCATGAGCCTTTACCACCAGCGGATACCCGGCCACCATTAGCAATACCCGATCCGCTACACGCGCCACGCGCTGATTGACAGCGCCCAACACATCGCGAAAGATCCGTCCGCTTTCGTAGGCCGGAACCACGGAATCGCCCACTTCGTTGGACACGACGAACAACTTCGACTCGGTCTGGCGCAGCACCTCACAGAGGGAGTCGGCGCGCTGCAGTACGGCTGCGCAATCCTGGTTGTAATGGTGGAGCAGATTGGCGGTCCACACAGTGAGGCAGTCGATCACGATCGCCGGGTAGCCAGTGGCTTCAGCCGCGATGGCGGATTCCAGCGCCAGCGGCGCCTCGACGGTCTTCCAGGAGGCCGGGCGCTCGGCCTGGTGACGGGCGATACGCTGCCGCATGTCCTCGTCGCTGGCGGTGGCGGTGGCCAGAAACGCCACTCGCTCGCTGGGGGCGGCGAGCTCTAAGGCGTACCGGCTTTTGCCGCTGCGCGCGCCGCCCAGCAAAAGGGTCAGGGAACCGCTTCGATCGGTAAGCAATGGATACACCTGGCGCAAAACTGCGCAATCAGGCGGGATACAAACTCAGGTAGCTTCCGGAACGACGGCCAATGCCATCGGGAATGCCTTCAGCCCTCCCAGCGAGGCTGAAAATGCCCAGGATCGTCCGGCCGGTCTCCTGACTTGTGCTTCACCGGTCCGAGCCGCCTTCCCAGGAAATTCCCCAGTGGCTGGTTGGCTCGTGCCTTCACACTCACAGTTGCGGGGCAGTAGCGGATTCTCACCGCCTTCCCGACACCAGACGAAATCTAGTATTCCAGCCTTAGCTGTAATTTTCAATGGAAATGCGCGGAGTCAGTCGCAGGGATGCCCGCCGGCCGAGCAGCCGGTTTCCGGATGTTGACTGCGAAGGCAAATCCCGAGAGCTCTCATTCTGCAGTCCTCTTCCACCGCCGAGCCCTCCTGAATGGAACAAGGACAGATCCAACCCTTCAAGTCCGACTCCCGCAACTGGCTGACGGTAACCGGGGGGCAGAAGAGAAAGGCTTGCACCAGATCGATACCGAGCTCGCGCAAGGTTTCGAGGTCGGAGACGTCTTCGACGCCCTCGGCGATCACGCTGCCGCCGAATTTGGCGGCCAGGGTTGCGATGGAAGCCACCACCGCCCAGCGATGCTTATCGTGGGAGCAGCCATTTACGAAATAGCGGTCGATTTTGAAGTAATCCGGCTGGGCATCCACCATCATCTGGTAGTTGGAGTGGCCCAATCCGATGTCATCCATGGCGATTTTTACGCCCATTTGCCGCAGATTGGCCAGTGTCTGCAGGAATTCCTTCTTATTCCAGCCGGGGGCGTGTTCGGTGATCTCCACCACCAGCCGGTCCGGGGTAATCCCCTGGGCGGACGAGGTGTTGCACAGCCATTGTGCGAAGTCGGTGCAGCGTCCCAGGGTGGAAGCATGGATGTTCAGCGAGACTTGTAATTGTTTGGGAACCCCGCTGGCTGCGGTGAGCGCCACCGAAATGGCGTGCCGGTCCAGAATATGTTCGGCGCGCTTGTGTCTTGCGTACGCAAACATTGCATCCGGGCGCCGAAATGGCGAATTGGCCGGGCCGCGAGCCAGGCACTCCACTCCTTCCATAATCGGGCCTTCCGGCCGCAAACGGAAGATGGGCTGCAAATGGGTTTCGATGGTTCCTTCCGTCAGCAAGTGCCGGAGAAGTTTGCCGGAGATGGGGGGTTTGGGAGAGGCCAGCCGGCTGTCCAGAAGGTCCCGGACAATGGCCGCCAGCTCCGAGGGCGCTTTCGGCTTGCGCACAAATTGATCGGCGCCTTTGAGCCGGGCATCCCATTCGATCCGCTCCGTGCTGCAGCCCGATAGCGCCACGATCCGGGTTTGCCCGTTCACCTCGCCGATTTCGTCAATTAAGTCCAGGCCTTCAAAGCGTTCCGGGGAGAGCGACAGGTCGGTGACAACCAGGGAATAGCTATAGCAGTCGAGCAGCGCTTCCGCCTCTTCCCGGTCCGCGGCGCGGTGCACTTCACACCCGAGTTCCTGCTGGATGCGGTCGCCGACCATCTCCAGCATCAATTCATCGTCGTCGATTACCAGAATTCGGGTATCGGGCCGCGCAGTCATCGTGTTCCCCGGCTTTCGGCGTTCAGACAGTGATCGCCCTGCAAACCACACCGAGAGCTACCTGTTGTTATCGGCGGCAAATCTTTAGAACTTTAGTCCGATATTTGGTCCGATTCAGGTCCCGGCCACATTGACCTGCGTGGGCCCGGATGAAACAATTATCAATATGAGAAATTCTGTCGTTCTGCTCGCATTGCTTTTGACCGCCGGCATCGTCTTTAGTGCACGCTCCGCCGCGGCCCAAGATTCATCTGCCGGGAAAACTGCGAATGCGTCCGCAGCAAAGACGCCGCCTCCCCAGGCTTCACCGGCCACCACCCCCGCGGCGAATTCCGCCCTGAAAGACGAGAAAGACAAAGTCAGTTATGCCCTCGGCATGAATCTGGGGAGTCATCTGCGTGCGGATGACATTGCCGTGGACACCAATCTGATTCTGCAGGGCCTGAAGGACACCTTGGCGGGAAGCAAGACGCTGATGACGGAAGACGAAGCGGGTTCCTCGCTGCGGGCGCTGCAAAGCGAACTGATGGCAAAGCAGCAGGCAAGAAAAGCCAAGGAAGGCGATAGCAACAAGAGCGATGGCGAGGCATTCCTGGCGGCAAACAAGACCAAGCCCGGAGTCGTTACGCTTCCCAGCGGCTTGCAATACAAGATTCTCACCACCGGCACCGGACCGAAACCCTCTGCTTCGGATAGCGTGGTCTGTAATTACCGGGGCACGCTGATTAACGGCAAGGAATTCGACAGCTCTTATAAACGCGGCGAGCCGGCGACTTTTCCGGTCGGCGGCGTCATAAAGGGATGGACCGAGGCGCTTCAGCTTATGCCGGTGGGTTCGAAGTGGCAGCTTTTTGTTCCTTCCGACCTGGCGTATGGCGCCCAGGGAGCCGGTGGCGACATCGGGCCCAACGCCACGCTCATCTTTGAGGTGGAGCTGATCTCGATCAAGGCGCCGGAAAAACCGTAGCCGGGGGAGAGTTCGCAGTCCTCATGGCATCGGCGATGCGTTCCATGCTTCCACCACTTGTTTGAGCTGGACGTACTGCACATCCAACTCCGGAAGGCGGGCAAGAACCGCGGGCAGGTCCCCGGCCTTGCCCGCTTTTTCTATTTCAGAAGCCACGGATCCCAGGGCTGTGCCTCCCACATTGTTGGCCGCACCTTTGATGGTATGCGCCTGTTTCCCGGCGGCTGTGACATCTTCGCTTGCGGCCAGGGCTTTCAGCTTATCGATTTGGTTTGGCAGGTCGGAGAGGAATCCGGTAGCCACCCTTCGCGCCATGCCTTCATCGCCCATCATGCGGCGGATGAAATCCTGGGTATTGAATACCGGAGGGGCCGGAGGGGCCGCCATGTCCGCGGTCTGTTTGTTTGAGATGGCTGCCTCAGGCGTTTTGCCGTCAATCACCGGCGCCAGCCATTTATCCACGGCCTCCGCCAGGGCCTGCGGGTCGATCGGTTTGGAAATATAGTCATTCATACCGGCCGCTTTGCATTTCTCCGGATCTCCCGCCATGGCGTAAGCGGTCATGGCGATGATCGGTATCTGTGGGTTCAAGGCCGTAGAGTGCGAATCGCGAATACGCCGCGTTGCCTCCAGCCCATCCATTTCCGGCATCTGCACGTCCATGAGCGCCAGATCGTAGGGCACTTGCTCCAGTGCCTGCAGCGCTTCTTTACCGTTGTTGACCACTTCCACGTGCCAGCCGAGTTTTCCGAGAATCGCGAGCGCCACTTCCTGGTTGGTGGCATTGTCTTCCACCAGCAGAATGCGGGCCGTGCCCCGGCGCGCGTCCCGCAAGCTATGGCGCGTGACCAGGGCGGGTACTGCTTTGGCGACAGGCTCTTCGGCCAGCACGGCACGAAGGCAATCCAGTAATTCGGTGTGACGAACCGGCTTGGTCAGATACGCCGAAAAACCCAGATCGTGGCAGCGATGGGCGTCTCCGGGGCGGCCCAGTGAACTCATCATGATCAGCCGGCAATTCTGTATGGTGCTGTCCTCCCGAATGGCGCGGCCCACCATCTCTCCGTCCATTTCTGGCATTTGCATATCCAGGATGACCACTTGAAAGGGGTCTCCGGCATCGACCGCATCCCGCATCAGGCATAGCGCCGTAGGTCCATCCGGGACGGCCACCACGCGGGCTCCCCAGGGCCGCATTTGAGCGATGAGCACCTCCCGATTGACCGCATTGTCGTCGACTGCCAGAATGCGCATTCCCTGCAGGTTGGCGGGGATCACCTCCACCCGCTTCCGCGCTGCCTGCTTGCCGAAACGAGCCGTGAACCAGAATTCCGATCCTTCGCCTTCCTGACTATTCAGGCCAATCTCCCCTCCCATCAACTCCGAGAGTTGCTTGGAAATGGCCAGACCCAGTCCGGTGCCGCCATGACGCCGAGTCGTAGAGGCATCCACCTGGGTGAAACTGGAGAAGAGCATCCGGTGTTTGTCCGCTGGGATTCCGATGCCGGTATCCCGCACACTGAAGCGCACCAGAGCTTCCGAATCCGTCTCCGAAACCAGAGCCACGCGAATGACCACCTCACCCCGCGCCGTGAACTTGATGGCGTTGCCGGCCAGGTTAATCAACACCTGGCGCAGGCGCCCGGGATCTCCACGCAGCAGCGTGGGCACCTCCGGACTCACTGCGCAAATGAATTCCAGGTCCTTTTCCTGAGCGCGTCCCGCCAGCATGGCGGCAAAATCGTCCACCAAAAGACGCAGATCGAAATCGATGGATTCCATCTGCAGCTTGCCGGCCTCGATTTTGGAGAAATCCAGAATGTCGTTGATCACCGCCAGCAGCGATTTAGCGCTGGCATCCACCACCTCGGCATAGCGCCGCTGCTGCGGATCGAGCTTGCTGTCCAGCAGCAGCGCGGTCATGCCGATGACACCGTTCATGGGAGTGCGAATTTCGTGGCTCATGTTGGCCAGGAATTCGCTCTTGGCGGCATTGGCCATTTGCGCTTCGCTGGCCGCGGTATTGGCCCGTTCGGTCTGAATCTCCAGTTGCCGGAAATAATGTTCGGCTTCCTCAAGCGCGGTGCGTAATTGCTCCTCCCGCGCGGTCAACGCGGCCGTGCGCTCCTGAACCCTGATTTCCAGTTCGCCGTGGGACTTGCTCAGCGCTTCCTCGGCCTTTTGTCGCGCTATACTTCGTTCTTCCACCAGGGCTGCCATGTCGTCGAAGGATTTGGCGAGGCGCCCCACTTCGTCGGGAGTATGGGAAAGACCGGTGCGGGTATGTAACTCGCCGCTTGCCAACTCCTGCGTGGCTTTCACCAGGCGGTTAATCGGTTTGACGAAAATGAAATCTCCAAAAATCCATGCCAGCCCCATGGAAACCAGAGCCGCGGTTCCCAGGATGGAAAGATCCCGCAACATCCGCAAATTGACCCTGTGAAGAATGGCGTCCCGGGGGATCCCGACCAGCATGTACATATACGGAGGCTGGCCGTCGCGCAGGCGCAACTGCGTGAAGGCGTAGATTCTGCTTATCCCATCATCGGCAACCCAGTCGGCATATCCATGGCCGTCGGCCTTCGACATGACGTCAAACAGCTCCTTGTGCACGGGGCCGCCGGGGCGGATCTTCGCGTTCTCCGGCACGCGGAACAGGCGTACTCCCTTCCAGTCCGTGATCACCACTGAGGATTGGTCGGGCAGGTTGGTCTTCGCGACGAAACCGCTAAATTCATCCAGATTGAAGCCGGCAATGACCACGGCAAGCAACTGGTTGTTCGCATCCAGCACTGGATATGTGTAATTGAGGGATACGTGATTGCTTACACGGCCCACGACAAACTCGCCGACGGAAAACTCGTGCGTCCGGATTGCGTCCTTGATATGTTTACGGTCCGCCAGGTTGATGCTGCCGGGTTTGAAAGGCATGGAAGCGGCAAAGACGTTCCCGTCCGGGGTGGTGGCCAGGATGACCGAGTAAAAGGGATAGCGATCGTGCAGCTGCGCAAACAACTGGTTGCAGCGCGCCGCGTCCAGGTTTTGCACCTCCGGCAAATGCGCCAGAATGCTCAGCATCGTCTTCACCGATGCGGCAATCTGTTCCTGCTGCGCCGCCAGGCTTTGCGCCATCAGCAGGGCGTTGTTTTGCGCCTTCGCGATCTCATTCCGGCGATAGCTGAGTCCCGAGCCGGCGATAAGCACAAATCCAGGCAGGAAGATAATCAGCAGCAATAGCGACAGCTTCCTGCGGATGGGCCAGGAGGCCAACCATTTTTCCCGGGCCATTCAATTCCTCCTCTTGCGCCTTGTCCGAACGGCAGGGCTAAGAGCGTTTTCTTCGGTGGTCGCGCGCCTGCGGTTGGTAACCGGCCGTGGGGAACGAGGATCGCGTTTCGCCGGCTGCCATCCGAAGGGTCTGTATCTTCCATCGGCGGGTGTAAGCGGCAGCTTTATCCGGGGTTTGAGGTGCGTGGCAGGCGCCGCCTTCGCCGCCGCCCACCCTCTAAAGATCCGCCGGTAATTTGCCGATAAGAAATGCGGGAGCCGCGTTCCGGCCGCAACCGGGTGGAGCCTTGCGAGCTTTTGGCTTGCCGGCTATAGGTGGTGGCGCGTACGGGAGCGGGATTGGTATGAAAACACTGGTTGTGGAAGACGACTTTACGAGCCGGCTCATTCTGCAGATATTTCTCTCTCGCTACGGCGAATGCCATATAGCGGTAAACGGCAAGGAGGCCATTGAGGCCTTCCAGTTGGCGAAAGATTCCGGAAAGAAATACAACCTGATCTGCATGGACATCACCATGCCGGAGATGGATGGACACGCGGCATTGAAAGCGATTCGGGCCTTGGAAGCTGCTGAAAAGATCAACGAAAACGGCCGCGCCAGGGTGGTGATGACCACCTCGCACGATGATATGGAAGACATTGTCGAAGCGCGCCAGGGATCCTGCGATGCCTATTTGCTGAAGCCCATCGATACCACGAAGCTGTACGGGCACCCGAAGAACTTCGGTCTGCTGTAAGGCGGTAGCCTTGATCTAAGGCTCTCCGCCAGCGGAATCTTGCCTGTACGGCTCACCCTGCCCGTTATAATTCCCAGTGCCATCCGGCCACCGGGGATTCCACCCTTATGCCCGACGTCGAAACCAATTCGCTTCCGGCCAACGCCTATCAGGAACTCGAAGCCGGCCAGGTATACCAGCCGGTGATTGCCTCAGAAGCGCAGCTGCCGGAGATGACTCCGCGCGCGATCTTCTGGGGCATCCTGCTGTGCATCGTCTTTACCATCGCCTCGGCCTATTCGGGACTGAAGGTGGGACAAGTGATGGAGTCCGCCATTCCCATCTCCATTCTTGCGATTGGCCTGGCGCGTACCTACTCGCGGCGTTCGAGCCTGCTGGAGAATGTGATCATCACCAGCATCGGCGGCGCGGCCGGAGCGGTGGTTGCCGGAGCCGTGTTTACCGTTCCGGCGTTGTACATCCTGAACCTCAATCCTCACCCCGTGCAGACGATTTTCATTTGTCTGGCCGGTGGCTGCCTGGGCGTCTTGTTTCTGATTCCGCTGCGGCGCTATTTTGTGCGCGACATGCACGGCCGGCTCCCGTATCCGGAGGCCACCGCCATCACCGAAGTTCTGGTGACGGGAGAAAAAGGCGGAGCGCAAGCCAAGCTTCTCCTGCAGGCCACAGTCATCGCCGGCCTTTATGACTTCTTTGTCTGCACCTTTCAGGTATGGAAAGAGTACGTCGATTTTCAGTTCGTGCCCGCGATACGCGCCCTCACCGAGCGCACGCGCATGTTCTTCAGCTTCGATGCCATCAGTTTCATCCTCGGCCTGGGGTATGTGATGGGCCTGCGCAGTTCCCTTATCCTCACCGCGGGCGGGGTGCTCTCCAATTTCGTGCTGATCCCGCTGATCTGGTATATCGGCTGCCACTTCAATGCGCCGATCTATCCCGCCACCATCCCCATTTCCAAAATGACCGCGTTTCAGATCTATCGTAACTACGTACGGTATGTCGGCGTGGGCGCCATCGCCACCGCCGGAATCTTCGGAATCATCAAGTCCTTGCGCATTGTCGCCGGCTCTTTCGGGATAGCCTTGCGCGTGTTTCGCCACGGGGAAGTCGCGAAGCCGGAGCGCACCGATCGGGATATTTCGATGGCGGCGATCCTGCTGGGGGTGGTGGTTGGCGCGATTGGCGTAGCGGCATTTCTGGGGCATTTCCCCGCCTCCTGGGCGGTGGTCGCCATTGGCCTGATTCTGACCCTGGTCTTTTCGTTCTTCTTCACCTCGGTGGCGGCCAATGCCATTGCTACGACGGCGCGTAACCCCGTCTCGGGCATGACCATGCTTACCATCATCATTTCCTCCGTGGTTTTGCTCAAGTTTGGGCTCTCGGGAACCACCGGCATGTTCTTTGTGATGGCGATTGCCGGCATGGTATGCACGGCGCTATCGGTCTCCGGGCAAACCATTACCGATCTGAAGGCCGGCTATTGGCTGGGTTCCACGCCCTCGGCGCAGGAAAAGGTGAAATTCCTGGGAGTGATTGCCGCCGCCGCCGCTGCCGGACTTACCGTGGTGATGCTGGCGCGCGCCTTCCAGTTCGGCGAGGCCTTGCCGGGCGACCTGCGGCCCATTCTGCCTTCACCGCAAGCCTCCATCATGAAGGCGCTGGTCGAAGGCTTTATGAGCCATCAGCCGGTTACCTATTTACTCTTTGGCGTGGGCGCCATGGTTGCCGTGATCCTGGAAATGCTCGGCCAGCCGTCGCTGATTTTTGCCCTGGGAATGTACTTGCCGCTGGAGCTGAATACGCCGGCGCTGGTCGGCGGATTC
>CAZUCM010000017.1:831-18751 GCA_964619235.1 uncultured Terriglobales bacterium | reverse complement strand
CGTTCTTTGCCGGTGAATTTGTAATGATTACTGTCACCGGTGCCGCCGTTGTACGCAATGCCGCCGTAGGGGTAAAAATCCGTATCCTCGACGGCATGGAAATAGGCGTCCGTGATCATCACCGTCGAGCCCAACTGATCGGTCAGATAATACCGCAGCTGCGCCGTCGCCGGAGTCTCTGGGCTATCTGTGCGCGCCAGCCGCTTGCCGTTGAAATACACGTACTCGGAGAGCAGATTCCCGGCCATATCGCTTTCCGCCAACACCTCCCCGCCCGCGCCGTACCAGTAAATCATCCCGCCGCCCACGTTCTTCACGACCCGCTGGCCGTCGCCATCGTAGAAGTACTCTTGCGTGCTCGAATTGTCCACCGCGGTAATCCGGTTTTCCGCGTCGTAGCTGTAGCTGTGGGCCGAAAAATACGGCGTGGACGCGTACTTCAGGTTCCCCGCCAGGTCGTAGGTGTAGGTCGAAGAGGCGTCTCCGGCAAGCTGATTATTGTTGTTGGCGCCACCCACCTTCCACGGCTCCAGCGTCAGCAGGTTGCCGCCGCTCGCAATATCAGTCAGGTTCCCCCAGGGGTCGATCGTGTAACTCTCGCCAAAGTATCCCGACGAGGCTGACTCGATCCGGTTCAGCGAATCGTACACATAGCTCTGATTGCGGCTGCTGTCCAAACAGTTGGCTACCGATTGGACGTTGCCGTTGTCCTGCCCCTGGTTAAAGTTGTACATGCGATGCATAAAGTCGCCCGCATTCGTCGTGCACGAACCGGCCGCGATCTCGCTCATCGCCGGCGTGCCGCTAGTGGTGTATAGCGTATGCCAGGGCTGCAACCGGCTGTTGTAGCTGAATTCTCCCATGATGCCGCCATAACAGCCGCCGGCCTCGCCCAGGTTCACCTCGGCCAGTTGTCCGCCCGGCGTGTAGGTGGCGCCGCTCACATAGTTCAACGTCTGTCCGCTGGCCGCATCGTTTTTCAGTACCCAGGTGTTCCAGCCGAGATTATTGTACCCGTAAACCACCTGGCGTCCGCTGGGGTAGGTGATAGCGGCCACCGTGCCGTCATAATTGTACATGTAGGCGGCGCCGTAAACGATTGCCGGAGAACTACTTCCGGGAACGCTCACGCTCCTCTGCACCCGAGTCGCCCGTCCCATTAAATCGTAATTCCAGAAGGTGTGCCCGGAAGCATCGTCCATGGTCGTCCGCAGGCCGACGGTTGGCTTCACCGCGTCCGCCAAAGCCGGGTCGGGCACGTCGTAACCGTATCGCACCGCCAATGTCGCCGGGCTCGAACAACTAACGCTCGAACCATAGCCCTTGCCGGTCAACCGGTTCAGTTGATCGTAGCAATAGGTGATCAGGTGCCCATCGGGATCGGTCTTCGTTTTCACATTGCCGTCGTCGTCGTAAGTGTAATTGATGGAGCCTGACTCCGGATTTTGCGCCTGCGTCAGCCGCGACAGATTGTCGTAAGTGAACCGCCGGACTCGCCATGTGCCTCCGACGCCTGCGCTTTGGTCACAGCCGGAACCCGCGACTGCGCCCTGCTGATCCACGCACAGCAGGTTCCCCAGCGGGTCGTAACGGTAGTCGGTGACGAAAGGGCCCGAGGCCTCTCCGTATTCTGTAACCTCAGTGACCCGGCCCAGGGCATCCGTGCACGACGTCCGGAGATGCCCTGCCTCATCAATGAGCTGCGTGCATGGACCGTAATAATTAGTTCTTGCGACGCTTTTATCCGGACGCGTCACCAGGTAAGCTCGCCCCAGAGCGTCATAGTTCGTCACCGTCGTGCCTGTAGTCACCCCGTGACTGGTATCGGTAACCACGGAATCATTGCCGCCATTCGCCGGTAGGGTAAAATACGGGTTGCTTACGCTCGTCACCCGGCCGAAGGTGTCGTATACCGTGTCCGCCGCTACCACCTGATCGTTGATCTGGTGCACCGGCTGACCCAGCAGATCGCCGTCCGTTTCCTCATGCAGCGAATGCGAGACGCTCACCTGCGTGTCGGTCGTGTACGATGGAGGCACCGTATCGTAATAGGTGTAATTCTTCTGGCCGCCCCCATTCGGATACGTAGCCTGCTGAAGCCTCCCCAGCGCGTCGTACTGGTAAGTTGCCTCCTGCGGGCAAGTAAGGGAGGTGCAGTTTTCTCCCGCGTGCGCCGTCGCCTCGCCGCTGTTGTGGTCGAACTGGAACCATTCTTCATGGGTCACAGTACTGCTGCCGTTGGTAGTCTTCGGATGACGGATATCCTTGAGGAACGCGTTGCTGGAGTCGTAATCGTAATAGGTCGTATTCAACATCGCGTCCTGCGACTGCGTTACCATGCCGTTGGCGTCATACGACTTGGTGGTCTTAACCCAGTAGTTGCACGCGTTACTCGCAGCAATCGTGGCGCAACGCTTCACCGATGTTTGGTTGCCGCGGACATTCGAATAAACGCCGCTCTCATTTTCGTCATAGCCAAAATCGGTCTCCGACCAGGCCACCCCCGATCCGTCCGATACACTCGTGCTGGCGACAGGATCCAGAATGTTGGCAGCAATGTAGCTGCTGCCATTGGTTGCGTTTTCCCACTGGTATGAATTCGTCTGCACGCGCAGCACCGAGCCGTCGTAGCCCGTAACTTTTGTCGTCTCCGGCTTGGAATAGTAAACCGGGTAGTACGTGCCGTTGTTCCACCACCGCCCCGGGATCGGGTTGTAGGTATAGGATGTTGTCGTCGAAACCGGGGAGGGCACGGCATCGTTCAGCGTGGTGATGACCGACTGCCGCAAATAACGCGTGGAATCCGGAGGGGCGTAAGCGCCGTTGCAGGCAATTCCGCAGGCCGCCCCTTGAGTGAAATAATTTGTCGTCGTGGTTCTTAAAACTGTTGGTGGCGATTGACTGGCCAGGCCGCTATATACCGTCCTGGAAGTTTCCAGGAAAGCCCCAATATCCGCTCGCTGGCCGAAGGTAATCAGCGTCTCATTTCCATTGGGATCGATCATCGCCGAAACGGGGAAGTTGCCATTTCCTTTGTAAGTTGTATCGGGACACGTCGAGTCGACGGTCAGGTAGCAGTATTGCCAGGTGCCGGACACCCCGGCGCTGCTGGTCAGGGTGCGAGAGACGACGGCGTGGAAAAACGGATATTCCATAGGCGGATATTCGCCGCCACTGGCATACTGGTAAGCAATTGTCGCTCCCGTTGGATAGGTAATCTGCATAAGGTCGTCGGCTTGCCAGGAAAAGCCCCAGTAAGTCGCACAGTTTGGCTGGCCGTCCGGGCCGGGCAACACCACATATTGCAGCAGACTTTCGGTCTCCGGATCTTCCGAGTTTGTGAAATAAAACAAATAAGTGACGTTGCCGGCCGTCGCGTTGGGCGCCGGGACCGTCCATCGCAGGCTGCCCACGGTAAGTCCCACATGAGTCGGTGTTGAGGCGTCAACCAGGGCCGAGCAGGTCATATCGATCTGGCTATTTACAATTTGCCAGTCGCCAAATCCGATATCCGCCGCCCCAGTGATCACCTCCGGAGGCACGCTGATATCGTCGTTGATCGTGCGGCCCAGTGTGTCCGTCACTGTATAGATATTGTTTGTAGGGTTTTCAGTTCGCGTAATCGCATTGCCGTTGGTGTCGACAAGAGAGGTCGTGATTCCATCAGATGATCCAATCATCTGCAAACCATTCGGGTGGGTATTCTCATAAAGATCGGATCCGTCGTATGGGTTCCCGCCGATGTGAAACGCCCCGGTAGTGTCATAGATGCCGGACTGATCTTCTGTAGAAGCGCCACGATAGACAAAAGCGATGTCGCCTTCCAGGACCGGGACGAAGCCGTGTCCACGCCTTATGGGAGTATAGGCGCCATAGCCCATCCAAAGGCCGGTATTCAGCACCAGCGAATAGCTGAGTGGGACGTTGCCGCGTTGCGCCAGCGAATAAAGTGGAATCTTGACCGTCAGGTTGCCGCTCTCCATATCCACGCTGTCGATATCACCGAAATGATAGGTCACTCCGGGTCTTATTCCCAGCAATTGGCTGTCGTCCTGCGGCGTTGTCGAATCCTGTGCGAATAGGGGCATTGTCAGCATGACCGCACAGAGCAGTAACAGGATCGCCGATAGAAAAGCGTCGCCGATGCGGCTCCGCGCCTCCCGCGAGAGAGCCGGCCCAAACCAAATCCGCACCCTCTGAATCACCTCAGGCAGGGCCACGCCACGCCCGCTTATCATGCGCATCTCGGGTTCTACGCTCATCATTCTCTACCTCGATGATTCGGGTTTCATGCCGCGAACTGCGGGAACAAAACGGCTCTGATCAAACGTAAGGACTTGCTTGACCCCGTCCGGGTACAGAATCTCTATCGAACCCGGCACAAGCAGCGAGTTCGATTTCCGGAAATCGTTAAAGGTCAAAAACTTGTGTAACGTGCCGTTCCGGCCGGGGATGGCAATCCGGGCCCGCAATGGAAGTCCGGTTTCGGCCGAAAATGTCCATACCTGCTCCGGCCAATACTGGCGCAAGCCTCCGGCGCGGAACATGGCGATCATTCGCTCACTGCCGCGGTGTCTCTCCGGATGAGGATCGGCAGTAATCCGGTACTGCCCGCTGGTCAACGCCGTGCTCAGGAGTGCGCCAGGGAGAAGTGCGGGCAGCACATAAGTCCCAGGCTGCCGCGGCTGACCCTTTACCGCTTCCGCCTGCATGCGGCTCAGCATCTTGTCCGGATCATAGCTATTGATACTCTGCCCTTGACCGTCCGTCAGAGCGTGGCTGGATTGAAACTGTCCACTGCTCCAGTCATGCTGTACGACGATGCGGCAATGCGTTTCTTCCCGGGTTTGTCCGTTAACTTCTTCGACGTTTCCCTGTAGCTGCGCCGCCTGCATGCCGCGCCATGCATCCGCACCGCCCATGGCGGCGAGCGCCCGGTCGATGACGGCGGCGGCCCGGGGGTCGATGGAGGCGGTTTCGATCTGCTGCCCTTGCAGGCTAACCAGCGAGACCATCAAGAAAACCACGATGCTGAAGACTTTTCCCGGCATTTGCATGATCCTCTACCTGCGAGATCCAGATTCGGGCCGGCACCGGCCAAATTCGGAATTGCTCGCGGATTCTGAACATTGTGGACGCGCTTCGGCAATGACGCAGCTACCGCCGGTCTTACCCGGCGCCGCATCGACGGTAAACCAGGCCGGCGTTATTGAGCCTTTCCCGTCGGCAAAAGTGACAATCATCCATCCTGAGGTGGCCGACGCCGGCACCGTTGCCGTAATTTGGCTATTTGTCCAGCTTTGAATGGTTCCGGCAACCCCATTGAAAGTGACCGTGCCCCAGTCGGGGGTCGGCAAAAGATTATTGCCTGTGATGGTCACCAGTGTTCCCACCGGTCCGGAGTCGGGTACAACTGTAAAGATGGCGGATTGAAGGCCATCACAGCCTCCATGACCTCTCTCAGCCTCTTTCCCGTTCACGGTAATATTTATGGTCGCACCGGCGGCATTCCCGGTTGAATCGACAACGGATACCGGGACCCGGAAAATGGATGTATCTGTACCACCTGTCGTGATGCCGGAAATGACTCCACTTGAGCTAAGCTGCAATCCGGCGGGCAGAAACACCGACACCGGCGGGCTTTGCACAGACATTTGTGTCGACCAGGTATAGGGGGGCTGACCGCCAACCGCTTGCAGCGCGGCGCTATATGCCAAGTTGTTCGTGACCACCGGCAGCACCGTCGAGGCGATCGTGACCTCAGTTCCGTCCTCAACCCAAATCCAAACCGCGTCAGACACACTACTCTGATGGGTACTGGAACCCGAATACACCGCATAAATCGCGTGACTGCCGGTTGCCCATCCGATATTGATAGTCGCGGTTGCTACGCCCCCGGCTGATGTGCTTGGAGAGGAAGAGGTGCTCACATATGCACCGGGAGTGCTGCCGGCTTCCAATTGGAGGCCCCATACGTAGAGGTTTTGCCACATATCGCCGTCGGCATCGTCTTCCCACACCCCGAGCCCGCCAAAGCTCGATGGCAACGAAGGATAAGTAATGGAGTAACGTCTCCAGGAAGTTGCTGCCGTAAACTGCTGCGTGACCGCCTCTGAAAATCCACTCACATTGACCCAATCGACGTTGACCCACGGCGAGGCCGTTCCCGTCTGTGTTTGCATCCAGAACGAAAACGTGTACGGGCCACTTGGAAGTCCGGAAGGGAACGTGACGGTGGTAAGCCCAGTGAATCCAATACCGTGAACAGCGTTGCCGTAGCTGAAGAGGCTCGCATTGGTGCCTCCCAATGGATCGGGCGCACCCGGAGAAATACTGCTGGTAAGTGCCACGCCTACTTGGCTCGTCTCCGGAACTATCCAGTCTGTGTTCAGGTTATCGGAGTTGGGAATCAGATTCCTAGGACTCGACTTCAGCACATTTACCGGCGGCGTGAGCGCCTGCCCGGTGGCGCAGTCGTAAAACGTCACGGTTCCGTCAGCGATGCCATTGCCGCCCGGCGCAAGGTCATCGATGGCCGCGGTGAGCGTGACCGGAGTACCCAGCGATACGGTGCCCGAGGAGACAAACAAATCCGTGAACGTTTTCGTTTGCGCGTCGGCCGGAAGCGCACATAGCGCCACTGCCATCAGCAATACAAGGGCTTTGGGAATTGAGTTCGTCGGCACGGTTCGCCCTCCTCTCATGGCTTCCGCCTTGGCTTTGGCCCGGATATTGCGCGTGCACGTTTGATGGACTGTTCGTCAGTGGCAAACAACGCCTCATCCAGTTCGACTCCGGCCGTCACGTTATGCGCTTCCCGGGTAATGTGCACATAGCCGCCGCCGTGCAGGGGATGCATGGTATCTTCCTTGATCACCAGAAAGTTATAGTCCGGAGCCAGCCACACCTTGCCGATGGTTTTGAACGATCCATCCGGCGTAGCCAGGGAAACCGGCTTCACCACGCACTGGATTCCATTCACCGTCTGCTCGGGCGGGCGATTCTCCGGCGCTGCCTTTTCCAGAAATTCACGCGTTTGCGGCGCCGTGTTTTCGGCCGGACGATGGCGATCCGTGGCTATCCCGCTGACATAGTCCAAGGTGAACGACCTGTGGGTCTTGCCCGCGTCCAAAAGGATGGCGCTGAGCGGCGTGTTGCTTCCGTCGTTGGGAATCTGTTGAATCAGCACCGAGCCGTTTGACTTGCGGTAAAAGCGCTCGCGCCGCTGCTCGCGGCTGATCGTCTTTCCATCCGCGCCGATAGTTTCCACAGTGGTCGTCTGACTGTGACTCACGGGCACCCATTGGGCGAAAACGCAGCCGCTGAACGCGACGAGCTCAAGCAAGATAATCCACCTGATGATTCGCATAATCTCCCTTTACTGCCCGCATGTTGCAGGCGTGGTGCCCGCGGGGCAGGCCGCGCAGGAAGTCGGAATGTAAACAAAGTCGAACACACCTTTAACGGAGTCCCACTCGATCTGCACCAGCTCCTGCCTGCACTGCGCTCCGGTAGCGGTACATTGGGAGTCAGGCACGGTAATCTGCCCGATGGTTTGCCAGCTGGCATCAGTACCACAGGCATCACCACGTTCGATCAAGCACCCACTGACCGCAATCAATACGCCGAGGAAAAATATCGCCTTCTTCATGGTCACCTCCTAATTTCCCCCACCGGCGCCCTGGATGGCAGGCGCAACCGGGGTAAGCATGCGTATCGTGAAAGGAGGAAGCGGGTTCTTGCCCCCTCCGTGCTCCGGGACATAGACCACGCCCGAAGGGCCTATCGCCACCCGGTAACCGGCGTTGATATGGGCCTGGGTGGCGGGGCATCCGTCTCCCGAAGCGTTCGTCGCCGCCACACACGGAGCCAGTGCCCGCGATTTCGGCCCCATTCCCGCCACGACATAGGCGTCCAGTCCCGCCAGATCGTACAGCCAGATCGCATCTATCCAGGGATCGGCTATAAAAAGATGCCCCGCCCCATCAATTGTCAGGGCAACGGGTTTGGCCAATACTGCGGACAGTCCCGGTTGCGGCGCAGGATTGTATGGAATCGCATCACCCGGGGCAGGGGGTGTGCCGCCAACTCCCACCAGCGTGGCAATATTGCCATCCGGAGTAATGATGCGGACCTTTCGGCAGCCGGTGTCGGCGATGTAGATATTTCCGGCCGCGTCCACGGCCACGTCCTGCGGCAGGGTCAAAGCCGCCGCCACAGCCTTACCGCCGTCGCCGCTACAGCCTGGAGAATTGGGGCCAAGGCCGGCAATCGTTGTCATCACTGCCTGGCTTCCCGGCGCCGCCGGTGGTGTGACCTTGCGCACGGCGTTGTTGCCGCGGTCCGCGATGTAAAGATTTCCCGCCGCATCGACCGCGATCCCTTCCGCGTTATGAAGCGAAGTGCTGCTCCATCCACCCGCATTGCCGGCATAAGTGGATATATTCCCAGAACTCGCATCGACCCGCCGAATGGTGCTGGACCAAAAGTCGGAGATAAAAATATCGCCCGCCGCATCGATAGCGACGCTTCGCGGACTGCCAAAGGTCGCCAGAGCCGGCCCGCAGCCGTCTCCGTTCTTACGGCAAGTGGCCGGCAGCGCTGGATTGTCATCTCTGTACGTGCGCCCTACTGTGCCGGCAAAGATCGACATGCTGCCGTTGACTGTATTCACCGTCCGCACAACGTTGTTTCCCGCATCGGCCACGTACAGGTTGCCCGCCGCGTCCTGAGCCAGCCCTTCCGGCTGAAACAGCGTGCCCGCCGCAACCAGGGTGCCTGCGGTGTACGAAAGCGGCGCAGGCGTTGGTGCCGGTGTTGGCGTCGGTGTAGGTGTGGGGGCGGACTGGCCCCAGGCGGTGAGCGAGAGAATCCCCGTCAGCAAAATCAGGCTCACGGCTCTCATTCCTGCGATTCCACGTATGTGTCTATCCGGGGACCTCATCAAAATCCTCCACAGAACTAAGCAAAAAAATCACCTGCCGCCCCAGGGAGAAAGGCGCGGTGAGTAGGAAACGTCAAGCAGTACGGCCAAACCACGCCCTTCCGCCGCGAATGCAAAAATTGCCCCTGCAGCCTTCAATCAATCCGCACTCTTTCAAACCACCGTCGCGGGTAACAGCACTCCGCACGCGCAAGCTTCTCCCTTAACGCAAGGCAGGATGCCGCGCAGACGAAACGCTCCCTAAATCAACTTCTGAACTTCAATGGGCCCGAACCACACCCATCTCTTCGGCAATGCTGTTATGAGGAGGTCAGTGCGATATACCAGATACCCCACAGTATCGACATACCCGCTGCCGAACAGCTACGCCGCCACAGTGAAAAAACAGGTTATGGGAAAGCGAAACCTTTGTACCAGCTTCCCATTCGCATGTCAATCGCCATCGGCAACCTCTTTGTGAATTTTTAGTGACTCTATTCGATCCTGGCACGCAAGAACCGGAGCTAGCGACCAGCCGCTACAATCCCGGTGACATTTACGATAAGTAAAGGTCAAGGCAGAACGGAGTCTCCCCTGCACTTGGCGGGTACTCACGAAGCGCAGTGTTAATAGTTTTCGATTTCACGAACTGCCGACGATCTCCTGGCGCGGCCAACGCGACAGTTGCGGAAACCCGTGACTGAGACCCGTGACAGACGAAGGGTTTCTGCATTTTCCAAGAACATAACCGCAGCCTCAGGGATCGTCATCCTCCCTGAGAAATGCCAAGTCTGTTGTCATGCCAACATGCTGAGGATTTCATGGGATACCTCGGATGGATCCTAGGCGAGTTCAGCCGAGTGTGAACTGGCTGTTTTTCACTTCTTCTTGCGGAAGTCAGGAGTTTGGCGGGAGAGATGCCGACCGTGAAACGTGAAACCAAAAACGCGCAACGGTCCCTAGCTTACCGAACCCTGCTAAACCACTGCCACCGCACCGGACAGGACGACGCGATTGCGGCCCTCCTGTTTGGCGCGATAGAGGGCATCGTCGGCGGATTTGATCAGCTCGTCGCGGGAGCCGCCATGTTCGGGGAAACAGGCGATGCCGACGCTGACCGTCATGGGCCGGGGCACGCCGGGGAAGGCCCAGCCGGCCACGGTGCGGCGCAGTTTTTCCGCCGCCCGCAGGGCGTTTTGTCCGTTGGTTTCCGGCAGCAGGACGGCAAACTCGTCGCCGCCGAAGCGGCACACCACGTCGGCCTTGCGCATTTGTTCGGAGAAGATAGCGGCCATCTGGCGCAGGGCTTCGTCCCCCAGCAGGTGGCCGAATTCGTCGTTCAACGACTTGAAACCGTCCAGGTCGATCATCATGATGGCCAGCGCCAGATGATGGCGGCGGGCGCGTTCCAGCTCTTCCAGAATACGCATTTCGAAGAAGCGCCGGTTGAAGATGCCGGTGAGGCCATCGCGATAGGCCAGCTGCCGCACTCGATCCAGATACATCGCATTCTGGAATGCGGCGGCGCTGATATCGGCAACACACTCCAGGGATCCGACGTCGGTCAGGCGAAAGGCATTGGTACGCGCGCTGGATAATGTGAGCACGCCTACGGGCTGTCCGAAGGAGATCAACGGCAGACAGATTTCGGATTGGGCCTCCCGCAGTGCGGCCACATATTCCGGTTCGGCGGCGACGTCATTGACCAGTACCGGGGCGCGGGAGCTGAGAGCGCGTCCGGCCAAACCGGCGCCCGCCGGAATGTCGGCGCCTTCCCGCAAGCGCAAGGTCAGGCGTCCGGCATGGGCGCGCAACACCAGGCGCTGTTCTTCCAATAACAGCACGGATACATGATCCACCCCGAAGGCTTCCAGCAGCAGGCTGCAGGTCCGCGAGAGCAGCTCCGGCAGATCGGTGACCGCCGTGGTTTGCCGGGCGATGGCGTTGATAGCCTCCAGGATCGCCGCGTGTCTCCGTTCCAGTTGGTGCAGGGTGGCGTTCTGCAAAGCAATGGAAGCCTGGGTGGAAAACAAAATCAGCAGATCGACCGTGTCGTTGTCGAAAAAGTTCCTGGTATCGCTCTTGCATACCAGCACGCCCACCACGGTATCGCGCACCATCAGGGGGATGGCCAGTTCCGATTGCGTACTGGGAATCACTTCCAGATAGCGAGGGTCGGACTTTACGTCCGGCACATAGATGGGCTGCCGCGTGCGCGCGGCCTCGCCGGCAATACCGCGGCCGATTGGAATGCATATTGCCGCCCGCTCCGCCGGCCAGCCGAGGCTGCTGCGGACGCAGAGTTCTCCGCTCTCCTCATCCACCAGCATCACGGCGCTGTGTGGAATCTGGAAATAATCGTTCATGATCCTCAGGATCTGGCGCAGTACTTCGTCCAGATCGAAGGTCGACAGAACGGCCTGACTGGCGTCATAGAGAATCGCGATCTTCTGCATATGCGGCGCTCTTCCGGCACTGGCTGGCGATATTTTTATTTTCCGCTATTTTCGGCCTATCGTAAACCGGGGAAATTGCACCGCAAATCAGGCGACGCGGGCTTTCTTGTCGAGCAGGAGGAAGAACTCGGAAACCAGATCCTTGTCCCAGAGTCCGTAGCGCGCTTCTTCGCGCATGGTGCGGGCCGATTCCTCATGCGTGAGCGCCGGTTTATAGGGGCGCGCCGTACGTAGCGCGTCATAGACATCCACCACTTGCAGTATGCGGGCCAGCAGCGGTATTTCATCGCCGGCCAGCCCATCCGGATAGCCTTCGCCGTTCCAGTGCTCGTGATGGTGGCGGATGATGGGCAACACCAGCTTCAGGGAGCGCAAGGGCTTGCAAATCGCCTCGCCGGTCAGCGGATGCTGCTTCATGATGACCCATTCGTCCGCAGTGAGCTTATTGCCTTTTTTGAGGATTTCGTCGGGAACGCGAATCTTGCCCAGATCGTGAAGAAAACCGCCGCGGCGGAGAGCGAGCAGCGATTCGTGATCCATCCCCAGATGCTCTCCCAGCTCGCCGGCAAATTGCGAGAGCCGTTCGCAATGCCCTTCGGTATACGGATCGCGCGCTTCCACGCTGAGTCCCAGCGTGCACAAAACCGCCTCGGCGTTATCCAGTTCGTCGGTGAATTCCTTCAGCTTGAGCAGGGACTTAACCCGGGCGAATAGTTCTTCCGGAAAAATCGGTTTATTCAGGAAGTCGTCGGCGCCGGCTTCAATTCCGCGAACCTTGTCCTCGCGGTCGCTGAGGCCGGTGATCATGACAACGGGAATCAGGCGGGTTTCCGGATCGTCCTTGAGCAGGCGGCACAGCTGGTAGCCGGATTTGCCCGGCATGATCACATCCAGCAGCACCAGGTCGGGGATTTGCACCTCGATCTTGGCTTCCGCTTCTTCGGCCGAGCCGGCGGTGTCCACGCGGTATCCACGCGAGGTCAGCAACTCCCGCATAAGCAGAGTGTTGTCCTGGTTGTCATCCACAACCAGAATCAGCGGTGATCGGCGCTTGCTGTATATGATGTCGGCCACTAATCCCATCAGCGGTGCACTCGTGCAACCCGGATCGCTACGAAAGTAGTCCTACCCTTAATTCTAAACTGAGACGGCTTGCCAGTCACGGGCTCCAGGGTTACGCTTTTCGCATGCTGAAGATCCGGTCCACAGCTCTTTTTTTGATGCTCTTCCCGGCGGCGACGATGTACGCCGCCCAAAAACAGCATACTGTCTTCTTTGGTAAACCGATTGCCGCGAAGTTGTTTCTTACTACTGATGATACCCGATCCCTGGCCGTCAAGGCTCGTCCCCTGTATGCGGACGGCAAATTGAAGGAGTTTACGGTCGGCGAAGCTCGCGATATTACCGACCGGCAGTTTGCCGTGCAGCGGATCTATCGGGTCAACGATACCCTGCCCGGAGAGGATCGCAAGCTGCCGAAGTGGCGCTGGCAGCGCGGTGGCTGGCTGCTGGTGGACCGTTCCACCGGCCGTGTTTCGCTATTGCACATGCCGGATTTCGACGCTTTTTATTCGGATGTGGTTTGGTACCGCGATTATGCCGCGTACTGCGGCGTCTCCGATTCAGGCGATAAACTTGACGCGCTGGTGGTTCAGCTTGGAGCTCGGAAGCCATTGCTGCACATTCTGTTGCAAGAGGTCACCGGCGCCGAAGCCGAGTCGCCGTGCGGAAAGCCGAAGTGGCAACGCGAGCCGTTGCGGGTTACTTTCTCCCTTGCGGGCGGCCACCAGCAAACGTTTGAGATTCACGCCCACGCCGCCGATCTGACGCCGGCCGAGGAAGAAGAGAAATGAAGTCACTCGACGAGTATCTGGACGACGCCGGGCACGCTCACGGCCATTTGTGTGCCGGACAGGTGCTGGGCGTGCGTCTGGCCATGCTCGGTCTCAGAAAACTCGAAATTGACGATCCGCACGGCCAGGATCGCAAGCGCCTGGTGACCTTCGTGGAAATCGACCGCTGCGCCACCGATGCGGTGGCCCTGGTAACCGGATGCCGCCTGGGCAAGAGGGCCCTGAAGTTCCGCGACTGGGGAAAGATGGCCGCCACCTTTGTCGATCAAAGCAGCGGCCGCGCCGTGCGCATCGCCGCCCGGGAATCCTCCAAGCAGCTGGCGCGCCAGATGCATCCGGAGATCGCGGACAAGAACCAGCAGCAAATGCTTGCCTACCGCGAGATGTCCGATGACGACTTATTCGACGTGCAATGGGTAAGGGTAACCCTGACGCCCGAAGATATGCCCGGCTACAAAGGCGAAAGGATCGTCTGCGAACAATGCGGAGAAGGCATCAATTTCCATCGCGAAATCCGGCGCGAAGGCCGCGTATTGTGCCGCGGCTGTGCGGGAGAAAGATATTACGAACCGCAGTAGGGCAGGAAAAGCAAAGCCTTCAGCCGCAGATTAACGCAGACAAAAAGATGCAAACTCCGATTTGCTTCCAGTGGCTCTGACTGAAACTGAACCAAACTGACGCGCAGTGCAAAGGACCCATTCCTGGTCCCGATCTGCGTCCGTCTGCGTTAATCAGCGGCTTACGGATTTTGCTGCTCGTACGCATGCGCCAAACGCAGGATCGTGGACTCGTCGAAATGACGGCCCTGAATCTGCAGGCCGATGGGCAAACCGCCGCCGGCATTGCCGCAAGGGACCGAAATCCCCGGAATGCCGACCAGGTTTGCCGTAACCGTGTAAATATCGGCCAGGTACATGGCCACCGGATCGTCCGCCTTCTCGCCCAGCCGGAAAGCCGCGGTGGGCGTGGCGGGGGTAACGATGGCATCGACTTTGGTAAACGCCTCGTCAAAATCGCGCGCCAGCAGAGTGCGGACCTTCTGCGCCTTCAGGTAATAAGCATCGTAATAACCGGCACTCAGCGCATAGGTGCCCAGCATGATGCGGCGCTTGACCTCGGCGCCGAAGCCTTCATCGCGGCTGCGCCGGTACATCTCCGAAAGCGAGTGCACATCCTTGGCGCGATGGCCGTACTTAACGCCGTCGAAGCGGGCAAGATTGGAAGATGCCTCCGCGGTGGCAATAATGTAGTAGCAAGGCACGGCATAAGAGGTGTGCGGCAAAGAGACCGGCACCACCTGGCAGCCGAGCGCGGCCAGCTTCTGAATCGCCGCCTCGATGGCGGAGCGGACTTCGGCATCCAACCCCTCGCCAAAATATTCCTTGGGAACGCCCACCTTCAGGCCGGCAACCGGCTTATCCAGTTCCTTCACGTAATCGGGAACGGGCGCCTCGGCGGAGGTGGAATCCATGGGATCGCGCCCGGCAATGCTTCTTAGTACCGTCGCGGCATCTTTCACCGACTTGGTAAGCGGTCCGATGTTATCCAGCGAGGAGGCATAGGCGATCAGGCCATAGCGCGAAACCCGGCCATAGGTCGGCTTCAGTCCAACTACGCCACAGAAGGACGCCGGCTGGCGGATGGAACCGCCGGTATCGGAGCCCAGAGTGGCTACGGCGGTACCCGCGGCCACGGCAGCCGCGGAACCGCCGGAAGAGCCGCCGGGGACCCGCGTCAGGTCCCGCGGATTATGCACCGGCTTATATGCCGAGTTCTCGTTGGACGAGCCCATGGCGAACTCGTCGCAGTTCATCTTGCCCACGATCACGGCTCCGGCCTGCTCCAGGCGCGCTACCGCGGTGCAGTCGTAGGGGGCAATGAAATTTTCCAGGATCTTCGAGCCGGCGGTGGTGCGCAAGCCTTTGGTCAACAGCACATCTTTGACGCCGACCGGCACGCCGGCCAGCGGTGGCAAGGGATCGCCCCGTCCCGCCTGTGCGTCAATCGACGAGGCTTTGGCCAGCGCACGCTCGCGGCAGGTGGACAAGTAGGCGCCGATCTTGGGATCCTCGTCCTCGATCTTTTTCAGAAACGCTTCGGCCAGCGCCGTGGCGGTAATCTTTCGCTCCTGAATGGCGGTACGGGCGGAATCAATGGTGAGTGCGTTCAGATCCATATCAGCAGACAAAGCCGCCTTTCATATCGGCAGTAGGAGAATTCATTTCGGCATTGAAGTGCTGGCGAAGTTTGGTCAGCGTCTCCTCGGCGGGCACGCCCTGGGTTTTCTGCACCACTTCAGCCACGTGGCGCGCCACATCCGAAAGAAGTATGCCAAAAATGATGGCGGCATCCTCGTCGGCGGGGCCGATGTTCAACTGGCAATGCAGATTGCCGTCAATCACCCAGGCCCGCAGGAGTTCGACTGCATTTTCCGGAAGTTCGCCTTCGATGGGTTCGTTGGGATTGATCGCCATGGGTCACCGCTCAATGACCTTGGGCACCTGAAAAAAGACGCCGTCGGTCTGGGGCGCGTTACGCAACGCCTGTTCGCGCGGTAAGGAAAGACGCAAGCCCCCGACAACATCCTCGCGCATGGCATGGGCAAAGCGCGCCGCGCCGCTCTTCGCCGGATCAACGCCATAGCGGTCGGCGGTCTGGGCCATCGGTTCGACCTGATCGGTGTTCAGCTCATTCAGCAGATCGATATATTCCAGAATGGAGTTCATGTCCTTCAGCATGCGGCCACGCTCGGACTCGGTCAGCTCCAGGTTGGCCAGATCGGCCACATATGCGACATCGTGCTCGGTAACCTTCATTGCGGGTTCTCTCTAGTGACAAACTCGATTCGTTTCACCTGGTTGGCGCCCAGCAGCTGCGCAAACTCCCCCAGGTAGCGGCCTTCCAGCTCGGTCAGCTGCGCACGCCAGCCGGTGCCGGAAACTTCCACGTGGAGCACGCCGCGCGCGAACAGAAGGGCGCGGGTGCGCTCGGCCACCGCCGGACCACAAACCACAGGCCAGGCAAATACCGGGGCATCCTGCGGCGCGGCCCCGCGCAGCAGATCCGCCATAATCTGCGCCAACCCTGTGCCGGCTTTTTCCATGAAAAGGCTCAAGAAGCTTGATTCTAACTCAAAGCCGCAAGGCAGCGAAGATGCCTTTTACCGGTTCAGCGTCAATTGCCGCGCGAACTCCAGTGCCTCCGCTTTGGAAGCGATCTGGCCTTCGAGTTGAGCATCCTCCACCGCGGCCAGGATGGCGCTGAATTCCGGGCCGGGCTTCATCCCCAGAGCGATCAGATCGTGTCCGGTCAGCAGCGGCAGCGGCCGTATCTGCTCCGGAGGAATCTGTTCATAGCGCTGCCGGACAAAGTCGTACAGCGCAAGATCGCCATGACTGGCGCGGCAATCGATGCGGTGCAAAGCCAGATGCTCGTCGAAGTGTGGCAGGCGCATGAACCGTTTGAGCGTGGACTGCTTCATCTTCGGGGCGTCGGCAAAGCGCATGTGATTGGCCACCAGCGCGAGAATCTGATCGGTATCGTCGTTGGACATGCGGTAGTTCCGGCAGATCTCCCGGGTCATGGCCTCGCCCACGTCGACGTGGCCGTCAAAGCGAATGCGGTCGGGAGCGACGCGATAGGTTGGCGGCTTGCCCACGTCGTGCAGCAGCGCTCCCCAGGCCAGGGTACGGGAACAGGGGCTGGGCAGCAGCTCCAGCAACAGCAGCGTGTGCCGCCACACATCCCCTTCCGGATGGAACTGCGGCGGTTGCGCCACTCCCTTCATCTTCGCCACCTCGGGCAGCACCTCGAGCAACAGGCCGGTGAGGTCGAGCAACTCGAAGGCGCGGCGCGCATGGCCTTCGGTCAGCATCTTGGTAAGCTCGTCCCGCACCCGCTCGCGGCTTACGGTGTGAATCTGCGGAGCGAGTTCGCGGATGGCCTGCAGCGTACCGGATTCAATGGAGTAATCGAAACGCGCGGCGAAGCGCACCGCGCGCAGCAGGCGCAGCTTGTCTTCGGCAAAACGCATTCGCGGCTCGCCAATGGTGCGAATGATCCGGTCCTGGAGGTCCCTGCGCCCATCGACAAAGTCCAGCACCTGATCGTTGAGCGGATCCAGCAGCAAGCCGTTGATGGTGAAGTCCCGCCGGCGGACATCTTCCTCGGCAAGCCTGGTGTACCGCACTTGGTCGGGATGGCGGCCGTCGCTGTAAAGGCCGTCGCTGCGGAAGGTAGCCACTTCAATGGCCTGGTTTCGCTTGCCCGGCGCCTCCACTTCCGCGGGCGCGGCATTCCCGGCCGGCACCAGGACCACGCCAAACTGTGCGCCCACCGCCCAGGTGCGCGGGAAGACGCCCATCACTTCCTCCGGCGTAGCGTCGGTGGCAACATCGTAATCCGCCGGTAGCCGGCCAAGCAGCAGATCGCGCACGCATCCGCCCACCAGGTAGGCCTGAAATCCGCGCGCGCGCAGGGTGCGCACGATGGCCACGGCTTGTTCGCGAAGGTTCATTCCGTAGTTGTCCACCAGGGCCGCTTCGGCCCGCACAATCCTATCGCAGCGGCAGCGACGCTTCCGCCGAGAGTTCCAGAGCGGCGAAGTCGCCGGCCAAAAACTTCGGATAGGCGGCGGCGGCAATCATGGCGGCATGATCGGTGGACAGCGGCCGCGAAGGGAAGAAGAC
>CAZUCM010000017.1:0-821 GCA_964619235.1 uncultured Terriglobales bacterium | reverse complement strand
TGCTCACAGGTCAGCCGCAGTTCGCTGTTGGCGGCGACTCCGCCGCTGACCAGCAGCGTGTTGATGCCATATTCGCGCGTCGCCGCCAGGGTTTTGCTCACCAGATCATCCACCATCGCGCGCTGAAAGCTGGCCACCAGATCCAGCACCGGCTGATCGCAAAGCGCCAACACCTCGCCGGCTTTGGGATGAGGAAGCGCCGACAGCGCCTGCCGGCGCCGTTCAATGGAAGCCTGCATGTCGTGGGTCTCCACGTAGCGCAGCACGGCGGTTTTGATGCCACTGTAAGAAAAATCAAAATGCGGCCGCTCCGGCTCCGGGGATTTGTCTCCCCGCTGCCGGTGCTTGATCTGGGAGGGCGGAAACTTTACGGCATCGGCGCGGCCATGTTGCGCCAGACCATCGATGATCGGGCCTCCCGGATAGCCGAGCGCCAACAGTTTTGCCACCTTGTCGAAGGCTTCCCCGGCGGCATCGTCGCGAGTATGGCCGACGTTCTGATAGGTCCATGCGGAATCATGCAGTTCCGCCAGATACAGATGAGTGTGACCGCCGGAGACAACCAGCGTCATCAGCGGAAACTGCAGATCGTGATTGCCTTTTTGCCGCTCATCGAGCAAGACGGCGTGAATGTGCCCTTCCAGGTGATTGATCGCGATCAGCGGCTTGTCCAGTGCGTACGCCAGCGACTTGGCAAAGCTGACGCCCACCAGCAGCGCACCGGCCAGTCCCGGCCCCTTGGTGACCGCCAAGGCATCGATGGACTGGTAGTCCCGGCCGGCATCCGCCAGCGCGCGCCTCACCACCGGCACGATGGCGCG
>CAZUCM010000016.1:0-19008 GCA_964619235.1 uncultured Terriglobales bacterium | reverse complement strand
ACAAGGGCTCCGTGCTGCTGATCGTCAATGTGGCCTCCAAGTGCGGACTGACGCCGCAGTATGCCGGGCTTGAAAGAGCCTACGAAACCCAACGTGACAGAGGTCTGGTGGTCCTCGGATTCCCGTCCAACGACTTTGCCGCACAGGAGCCGGGCACGGAAAGCGAAATCCAGACATTTTGCCGCGGCACCTTTGGCGTGCAATTCCCCATGTTCAGCAAGATCGCGGTGAACGGCGAAAACCGCCACCCGCTCTATGCCGCACTGATCGCCGCGCAACCCAAGGCCGTTGGCGTTCCCGGCAGCGCGCTCCGCGCAAAGCTGGACCAGCGCGGATTGTTGCCCAAGAGCGAAACCGACGTGATGTGGAACTTCGAGAAGTTTCTGGTCGGCCGCGACGGCAAGGTAATTGGACGCTTCGCCCCGGATATCACGGTTGACGACGCCCCCCTGGCCGGCGCCGTGGAAGCGGCCCTGGGCGCGCAGGGTTAGGCAAGCGGCAACGCACAATAGAACACGGAACCGTGCCCCAGCTGGCTGGTGACGCCAATAGTGCCGCCATGCGCCTCGACAATTGCCTTCGCAATGGCCAGGCCCATGCCGGTTCCCTGCACCTTGGAACTAAGTCCCGCGCCGCGGTAAAACTTTTCAAAGATGAGCGGCTGTTCGAAATCGTCCAGGCCGGGACCGTGATCCGCAACGCTGATTCTAAGCCGCCGGTCCTCAACTTCCCCACTGATGTGGATGGCGCTGCCGGGAGCGGAGTATTTGGCGGCATTCCCGAGGAAATGCGCCAGCACGTCGGCAATCCGCACAACATCGATCTGCACTTTCGGGAGACCCGGCAGAAGGGCCACCTCGACAGGATGTTTCTTGAGCGTCAGCTCGCACTGATCGAGAGCCGCATCCACCGCTTCCTTTATGTCGTGAGGCTCGAAATGAAGTTTGATCTGGCCGCCTTCCAATTGCGCCGTTTCCGCCGCCTGGCCGATCAAACGGTTGAGACGATCGCTCTCTTCGTCGATGATGGTCAGCAAATCCCGCCGTTGGCCGGCGCCCAGCGGCAGGTCCTCATAGAGAAGGCTGGTAACCGCTCCCTTGATGCAGGTAAGCGGGGTGCGGAATTCGTGCGCCACCGAATCCAGCAGTACCGTACGCAGGTGTTCCGTCTCCCGCGCCGCCTCGCTCTTGCTTAACTTTTCGGCGGCCATAGCATGTTCCATGGCGACGGCAATGAGGCTGCCCAGGGCTTCCACGGTCTCCCAGGACACGGCGCCGCCAACCATCGCCACCACTCCAACCGAGCGCAAGCCCATGCGCACAGGAACAATGTTCACGCCGCGCCCGCTATCAAATACGGGCTCATCCCGCTCCAGTGCGGCGTACAGTTCCTCAGTGGCAACCGCACCTTTTGCGAGATCCGAGTAATAGATTCTCCGGCTCCGCGCCAAAAGCATACTCACATTGGTAACGCCGAACGTCTCCACCACAAAATTGGGAATGGCATTCAACAACTCCGCCATATTTTCCATAAACAACAGCCGCTGGCAGAAGGCATACAGCTGTCCAATCTCATTACGGCGCCAATTCGCAGCCACGGCTTCGCGGCGCGCGCGCTCCGAAAGCCGGCTGGCGATGATCGCCGTCACCAGGAAGGCCAACAGCGCCACCCAGTCCTGCGGGTCCGTTATATTGAGGGTGCCGACCGGCGGCAGAAAAAAATAATCCAATACCAATGTCGAAAGCAAAGCCGTAAAAACCGCATAGGTCAATCCCCATGCGGCTGAAATCACCAGGACGGCCAACAGCAGGGTCAACGAGACGGTCGCAATTTCGACGTGGATGCCTTTGAAATAAATGACCGTAATTGCGCCCACAACGAGAGCGGCAACCGGGAAGCGCAACACCGGAGACTGAAGCTGTTTAGGCACGCATAGAATTGTAGCCCATTCGAGCAGTCAAAGCCGTGCCCTACAGTTGCTTGTCCAACTCCGCGTAGCTGGCGGCATGGCGCTTCAGGATGTGGAGTTCTCTTCTGTGTTCCCGGGTATGATGGCGGCGCAGCAAAAACCCGAAACATACAACCGAGAAAACGGTAACCAGGGCGGGAATCATGGTGAGCCCTCAGAGTAGAAATTCGAACCGGAGCTGCAATCAGTACATCCCGTTTTCCGCGGAATAGCAAGAGCAGATTTCCGGAAAAATAGGGGAACCCCCGGCGCCGCTGGAGGTGATGCACCGCACCTTATTCCGGCTTTCGATATGCCAATTCTGCAACCACTTTATAATGAGCATCATCTGCATCGTGAGGACATTTGCCATGCACCGCATCACCGATCAGTTGCATAACGAACATCGCATCATACTCGCTGCACTCGCCAAGGCCGAAGGCATGGCGGACGCCAAGGCGGGTGGCGCCGAGATTCCTTCCGAATCTTTCCAGGTTTTTCGGGATTTCTTAATGCTCTATGTGCATGGCGTACATCTGAGGAAAGAAGATGAAGCGCTGTTTCCCTGGCTGCGCTTGAAGGGCATGCGCGAAGGCGCCGGCTGTGTGGGTATTCTCACCGCCGAGCACGTGGATGTGGAGGTTGCTTTTCCGGAGATCAAGAACAACGCCGCATCGCTGGCCTCGATGCGGAATTACTGCTCTCTGCTCCGCAATCACATCCGGCGGGAAGAAGATATCGTATTTCCGTTTGTCCTGAAGTCAGGCACACCGGAGGAGGCGGAGCCGCTATTGCGCGCGTTCGCGGCGATTGACGCCTCGGCCAGACGAATTGGCCTGGAAGAAACCCTGCGCGCCATCGATGCCATCGTCTACGGCATATAGGGGCGCAATGCGGCTGCCAGCTCCGCTGCCGCCACTTCCTCGCCATCGTTCATACGCGACAGATAATTTCCGATGATCCGCTTTGCCTCGTCTTTACCAAAGTTCTTCAGGAAACCGTCTAAAACATGATCCCCCCGCATGGCGTTATTGAACTCCTGCTCGCGGTTATGGTCGTCGAGTTCGGTGAAGTACACCACGCGATATTTGCCGCCAAATAGCGGGTCCCGGTAGATCTCGAATAACACTTTATCCGCTTCGAATGCCAGTGACGTCATCAACACCCCCTTCCGTCCGTCAGTCCGCCGCCATATCGGCAGTGACGGCTTCCGTCTCCTCCAGCAGCCCGCCGCCGCGCAGCCGAAGCTCAAACTCCCGCAGGCGCTCTGCAATTTCGCGTTCCTTCTGTCGCTTCACGACCAGGTCCTCCCGGTATCGCTTCAAAAAATAACTGATGGTTTCAACCCGTATCTTGATCGACCCGGCCGGCTTGTTTTCGTCTATGTCCTTAAACGAGAAATATGGCGTCCCCGAACTGGTCACGACCTCCTCCACCGCCGTATAGATGGGAGCGTCGTGCCCGCACTTGAAACTCGACAGCTCCAGCGCCACCAGATTCGGGTGCCGTGCCGTGAACTTGGCAGCCCATATCTTCTGGGAAGTATTCTCGCTGTACGAATTCTTCCAGGCGTCGTCAATATCCAGAGGCCCGCGAATCATTCCCGCTTCCACCTCCTCGCCGAACAATCGCCCCAGCAGATCGTCGTCCAGCGGCAAGGAGGCCATAGTCAGCACCGGATACCCGAGCTTCTGAAACTCCTCGAGAATGTCGTGATTCAATCCGGGATCGTTATGATACGGACGGGCCAGCAGCACAATGCCAATGCCATCCTCGGCCTCCAGTTTATCCAGCACCTCGCGGCCCTGCCGGCGCAAATCCGCCATAAACGCGTCCTGAGCGCGGAGTCCGGCCTGGCAGGCGCGCTCGTGCTCCTCGCGGTCAAGGCCCAGCAGTTCATGGAACTCGCTCCACATTTGGCGGCTGAACATATCCGGCTGCCCGCAGTTGACGATTGGGTTCAGGAAGGTTATGCCCATCTCCGCGAACAGATCCCCTTCCTTGGTAAACGCCGCCTTCGCCGCCGCCGGCGTTGCCGTCACCGTCGGACAGGCCCGGTGTTCCACCGCGTAAGCCAGATCCGAGGGAAGATCGTCGATCATCGGCATGAAGATGAGGTCCAGGGGCTTCTTCTTGTGATGGACGTACAGCAGATTGTGCACGTGCGGTATGCCCACCTTCGACGGGAAACAGGGATCGATGGCGCCCCGCTTCGCTCCGGTTTTATAAAGCTCCTCATTGGTGTAGTCGGAGTAAACAATGTTTTCCGGCTGCACTCCCAGCGCCTCAAAGTAGGCGCTGAACATGGGATTCACGGAGTACTGGTTCAACACACGCGGAATACCGATGCGCAACCTGGCGCGACGATCGCGCGCTGCTGCCCGCCGCTTTTGGGCCGCGGTCAGCAGGAACTTCGGCGCCGCTCCGGCAGCCACAGGCGGCGCAAATGAGCGAAAGACGCTGTGCGCCGCCACTTCCGCCATATTGGGATTGGCGCCCCGCATGGCATCCATTCCCTTTTTGATTTCCCGCATCGCGTCCACATCTTCCACCAGCCCGCGCTCGCAGGAGTTGCCGACAATCAAACGCTTGACGCCCGGAAGAATCGGGATCTTGGAAGTCCGGGAGCCGGCATTCTCCACGTCATCCGCCAGCGACACCTTGACATCCACAAACGTGCGCAGGCACTTGTTCTTGCAGAAGTAACAGCGCGTACGCTCGTCGCGGTGCGACTCATAGCTGATCTCCTGAATGGCATCCAGCCCGATAAAACTGGTGACCCTTCCGCGCGTCCACAGCCGGTGGGCCTCAATGGCGGCGCCGATGGCGCCCGACTCACCGCAATGTTCGTGCACAATCACGTCAGGCCGGACATCCTTGCCTTTGAAGCGCGACTCAATAAAATCGACCTGCGCCTTAACCGCCGCCAGGTTATGCTGCGTCCCGCCCTGCAACACGAAGGTCTTCCCCAGCGAGGCCAGGTTGGGAATCTGCGACACGTAAAGCCATATGTTCTTGGGCAATACCGCCGCCAGACCCGCCAGTATCTCCTCGGCCTTCCAGCCCTGCCGTTGAAAGTCGACGATATCCGACTGCATGAACACTGCGCAGCCATATCCGAACATGGGCATGGCCTGGGCGGTAAAGGCCACGTCGGCATACTGGGTTACGTCGAAGCCAAACCCCGCGCAGGTGGATTGCAGAAAATATCCGTTGCCGGCGGAGCACTGGGTGTTCAACTTGAAATCCTTCACCCGCCCGTTCTGCAGAATGATCAGCTTGATATCCTGACCGCCCACGTCGCAAATAACGTCCGCCTGCGGATAGAAATGCAGCGCAGCCTCCGTATGGGCTACGGTTTCCACGATGGCCGCGTCGGCCTTGAGCACCTCGTTGAGAATGTCTTTCGCATAACCGGTGGTACCCACGCCGAGTAATTTGAGTTGCGCGCCCTGGTCTGCAACCTGTTGCGACAGGTTGGCAAACATGTCTTTCGTGTCCTCGATGGGATTTCCCTTCGAGAGCTGGTAGCACTTCAGCAGGATTCGCTTGTCGCGGTCCAGCAGCACCGCCTTCGTCGAGGTGGACCCGCCATCGATCCCCATGAACGCTTCCACCAGCTGCCCAGGCTGCAAGCGCGCCGGTGTAAATTTCGCAGGCTGGTAGCGCCGCTTGAAGTCAACCAGATCCTGCTCACCCTGACTGAGCGCGCCGCCGGCAAGCTTGGACTTTTCCTCGAGCCGGCCTACGTTGATGTACCATTCGAGGGCTTCCGTGCCCTTGTACCTGCCAACGGCATCGTCTTCGTCTTTTCCGAACTCCACCGAGCCCAGCGCGGCAAAATACTGCGCGTTTTCCGGAACCTTGATCAGGTCTTTCGGGTCCACGCCTTCCGGCAGCTGAACTTTCCGTTCCTGCCATACGCGTGGAATATTCTCCCGCCAGCAGTCGCGCATGCCCTTGATGAACGTATTCGGCCCGCCCAGCAGCAGCACGGTGGGACGAAGCGTGTTGCCTCGCGTCAGCACGGCCAGATTCTGCTGCACTATGGCCTCAAACAGCGAGGCCATCAGTTCGGGCGCGGGCACGCCGGATTTCTGCAGACCGTTGATGTCGGTCTCGGCGAATACACCACACTTCCCGGCTACCGGGTGCAGCTTGATGCCGGCATAGCCCATCTCACAAAGCTGATCGGTGGGAATGTGCAGCTTGGCGTTGATTTTGTCGATCACCGCCCCGGTGCCGCCCGCACACTTGTCGTTCATCGAGGGAATCTTCTTTTTGCGGCCGGTCTCGGGATCTTCCTTGAAGATGATGATCTTGGCATCCTGCCCGCCCAATTCAACCACCGATCCGCAATCGGGATAGAGCTTTTCGACCGCCAGCGCTACGGCGTTTACTTCCTGCACGAACTTGCCGCCGACGTAGCCGGCAATGTTCCCGCCACCGCTGCCGGTGACAAAGATGCGCGCCGCACCCGGAGCCAGTCCGGCCTCCTCGTGCATGCGTTTCAGGAACTCCAGCACCTTCTCCGGCTGCTTGGTGTCGTGCCGCTGATAGTCGCGCCACAGGATCTCGTCGGTATCGGCATCCGTCACCACCGCCTTTACCGTGGTGGAGCCAACATCCAGGCCCACCATGAGCCGCCGCGTGCCCTGGGGACTTGCCTGCGGGACCGCTATGCTGGGCGCGGCACTACCGATCTGCCCCAGCGAAACAAAGCCCGCCGCGCCCGCCGAATCTCCGCCCTTCGTACCGCATCCGCAACTGGAACCACAACTCATGAGTGGCCGCCTCCTACGCGACGGCAACTTGCGCGCGCGCTTCCCGCTTCATAAGGTCCGCGGCGTGGTGCACGAAATTCGCGGCCACGCCCACCACGTCCTCCCGTTTCGGCACCCGATGGAAGGGACGCCCCAGTTCGGGATGATCGGCAACATAAGCCTGCACCTCGTCCAGGGTGACGCCGGTAGCGGCCAGGGTTTCCTGAAACTCCCGCTTGGCTTTCGCCTTGGCCTCTCCCAGCGCCATTTGCACGCGGCTATGCGCGTTGACGTCACCCTCGCCCGAGGTTTCCACGGGCAGGAAGATCACGTCTTTGAAGTGACCCATCACCGCCGATTGCGCGCCATCCGACTGCGTCGAAGGCATGCAGCCGAACGGCTTCACGCACAGCACCATATGGCACAGCGATTTGTTGTGATAGTAGATGTTCTTGGCGACTTCCAGATGCCCCTCCCCGCCGCCGGCGCGCGAGTTGTAATAAGGATGGGCGATGCGCTGCAGCTCGTACTGATCGACCAGGTGATGGGCAAGGCCGCCGAGAGCCTCCACCACACGGTGGTACTCACGCCGGAAAATCTTCTCCGCCATTTTGAGTTTCGCGATCTTGCGCTGGGCCTCGAAATTGATTTTGACCTGCCGGTCCAGGCGCCAGAGGGGCGGAGGCACGGCGCCGTCATCCAGGCCCTTACGATCGCGATACTTCTGGATCACCTGATGGATCATATAGGTGATCCAGGTGCCAATCGGCTCCACCAGCACCTGCCCGCCTTCCTTCTCCAGGAAACGGAACATGTTGAAGTTCCCGTCACCCTCGGTCGTTTGCGCCCAGAATTCTCCGGTAATCTTCACCACCGGCTTGACCCTGGTGCGATCGATGGCGATGGCGTCGAAGCGCCGCCGCACTTCCTGCAGCGGCTCCAGGAAATCGTCACTGAAAAGCTGATTCAGGATTCGGGCGCTCTGGTCGCCGAGACCGGCCTTGCGAACGATGTTCTCGAACTTGCCGGCGGTCTGCTTTCGCCGCATCGTCTCATAGAGCAGCTCCATACTCTCGGCCAGCACGCGGTCGGTTTCGCCTTCATTCACCTCATAAGGGCGAATCTGATAAGCGACGTCGTTGACCACGTCGCCAATGTTCATCGAGTTCAGAATGCCCAGGAAAAACTCGACGTTCATCTCCAGTCCCGCTTCGGCGTCGGCCTGGTTGAGCCCGCCGCTCTGCTGAAAGAGCAGTACGCGGAAGCCGTCGAAGCCGGAGTTGCGCAGGGCCAGCCGGTACTCGGCTTCATACATCCCGAAGCGGCACGGACCGCACGCGCCGGCGGTGAAGAACACGTAGCGATCGATGATCTCTCGCTTCGACAGTCCCTTGTCTTCCAACGATTGCAGGAACTGCACCAGATTGCCGACAGTGAAGTAGGTCGGGTTACATTGCCCGTTGTTGCCGTATTCCTTCCCCAGTTGAAAGGCGCGCTTGTCGGGCGTGGGAACGGATTCGCAGTGATAGCCGAGCCTTTCCAGCGTGGCGCCAATCAGCTTCTCGTGTTTCCAGGTGAGCCCGCCGAAGAGAATGGTCGTGGTGGCCCGTTGCGACCTGGTAAAGAAATTCTCCACCGGCCGCCGGAAATGCAGCACCGGCGCCGCATGCAATCCCGCTTCCTCTTCCAGGCGGCGGCGTTCCTGTTCGAGCGCCCGGCGAATCTCTGCTTCGGAAGAGGGGTCAATTTGAACCAGGTTAGTAGGAGAACTGTTGCGTGCAAAAGTGGACATGGATCACCTCGGCAAACCGCAGATGGCGGTGCATCCCCTGCAACCGCCTCGGAGCTCGCATACCCGTAACCCGCAAGAGCCCGGGGATGCGCCGTATGCTTGTCACTATACCGTGTGACATACGTCACATTATGGCAAAAGTAGTGAGCGGGTCGAATTTACGGCTCGATGGGGCAATTGCGCAGCCGGTGGAGCTGCGGGATGCAGCCGAAGGACTTCGGCCAGGACTTCCAGTGACTGGGATTGAATGGTGGAGCTGGCGAGGCTCGAACTCGCGACCTCTGCAGTGCGATTGCAGCGCTCTCCCAGCTGAGCTACAGCCCCACGTGGTGACAAAGCTATTCTATCAGCAGCTTCGCGTACGGGCCAAGCAGGATCGTAATCCGAGCCGCATTTCACCGAGCATTCCGTCTCTCCTTACCGTGCTTCGGCAGCGCATGCAGCGATTGCCGGCGATGCACACGCCTTCCGAGTCGTTATAATGAGGATGTGAGCAACATAGAGAAAACTGCAGAAGCCAATTTCCCCACCCGCTGGGGCAAGTTCCGCATATTAGGCTTCGAGGGCCATTTCGATATCGAAGGGGAACGGCGCAAGGAAACGGCGATCGCGCTGGTCATGGGAGACATTCACGCCGAAATCCCTCTCGTACGCATACATTCGCAATGCCTTACCGGGGATGTATTCGGATCGTTGCGCTGCGATTGCCGGCAGCAGTTGGAGATGGCGCTATCCATGATCGCCACCCATGGCGCCGGCGTGCTCGTATACGAGCAGCAGGAAGGGCGCGGCATCGGCCTCACCGCCAAGCTGCAAGCCTACGAATTGCAGGATAAGGGCCTGGACACCGTGGAAGCCAACGTTAAACTCGGTTTTGAAGCCGATTGCCGGCAATACAATTTGCCGGTGGAAGTCATCAAGGCCCTGGGACTAAAGCGGGTACGCCTGCTCTCCAACAACCCCGACAAAGTGGCCGCCCTGGAAAACGCCGGAGTGGAAGTGACCGAACGCGTCCCCTGCGAGGCCGAAGCCCACAAGTATTCCGAAAAGTATTTACGCACGAAACAGGAAAAGCTCGGGCACCTATTTACGACTTTGGAATAGTTCCAGCATCTCCCGCTTGCGCGCGACCGGCAACGTCTTCAGCGCCGAACCAGCCAGGGCGAGGTAAACCTCGCGGGCCCCAGGGACGCGCGACAATTCCTGCAGGTGGCGGCGGACGGTTTCCACGTCGCCGCGCACCAGCGGCCCGCTGAATGCCGCGGCCGCTCCATGGGCGAAGTAATTATCAATCGTGCGCCGCACCATCGGCTCAAGGATCTTCTTCGCCGCTGCTGCGCTCAGCCCCGCCGCACGCGCTACCCGCTCCCCTAGAGCCAATTCCATCACCAGTAACGGCGAACCAAAGGCTCCCCATGCGTGGTAAAGCGGCTTGACGGACTTACGCAGGGCAAATACCTCCCCGCCCAGGTCCTCGCCGATTGTCTTAGCCACGGCAATCGCGGCACGGTCACCTTCCACCGCAAAACCGACTCTCGCTAACGATGGCCGGCTATTCCGGACAAAGGTCATCATGGGATGCAGCGAGGCCACTCGTGCTCCCAGGCGACGCAGAGGCTCCAGTTCATCGCTGCTCAGGGCGCCACTGGAGTGCAGCGCGATCCTGCCGCTCCAATCGGTACGCGCAGCGAGTTCAAGAGCGCAGGCGGCAATCGCACCGTCGTTTACGCAGAACCAAATCGCCTCCGCCTGCAACCGGGCGGTATCCATAGTCACGGCCCGCGCACCGGCTGCACGGGCCAGACGTCTGGCACGCCCCCGCGACTGTGCGCTATCGCGGCTGACAATTTCTTCGACCGCATAGCCGGCCTCGCGTAGCGCCGGAACCAGCGCCATCGCCAGACTGCCTGTTCCGATTACGGAAATGCGTGGTTTGCTTTTCATGTTTCAAAAATCTATCAGCTCTGCAGTTTACAGTTTACCGTTCGCAGCCAGAAAGATGATGTGCGTGGAACGGGAAACGCTCCTCCGGCGGGAGACGGGCGGCGATCTCCTGTGTATATTCATCTTATGGCCAGGACGAATAAGCCGCAGGTGAAGGTGGTTTCCTCGCGGACCGTATTTCACGGTCCGGCGTTTAAGGTGGTTTCCGACCAGGTCATCGAGCCCAGTGGGATACAGGTAAGGCGCGACATCATACGCCACGATGGTTCCGTGGTGATCATGGCGGTGGACGAATCCGGCCCGGAGCCGCAAATCCTGCTGGAATGGCAATACCGCTACGCGCCCGGACAGTTCCTGTGGGAACTGCCCGCCGGGCGGGTCGATGACGGCGAAAGCGAGCTGGCCGGCGCCAAACGCGAGCTGCTGGAAGAAACCGGTTTCCGGGCACGGCAATGGAAGCGCGTGCTGCGCTATTACGCCAGTCCGGGATTCGTCGACGAAACCATGTCCGTCTATCTTGCCCGTAATCTCACCAGCGGTAAGGCACAACCGGAGGCCGATGAGGTCATCAAGACCCGCTTCTTCCCGCTCTCCGAGGTGATCCAAATGGCCACTTCCGGACGGTTGCGGGACGGCAAAACCATCGCCGGAGTACTATGGCTGGCGCAAACCGGATTCGGCCGAAAGCCGCGCCGATAGCGGCTCTCCTCAATAGGTTGCATCCTGCGCCAAACTATTTACCAGCTTGACAACACCGGATGAAAGCTGGAAAATTATTTCAGTCCTTTCTAAAGGGGTTCCGCTTGTTTCTGTGGGTGGGGGTTGCATGAGGTAGACAGAACATAGCGCCAACATCGGGTGGTTCGATCGAGGCATTCAAGAGGGCTCTCGGTGAGATCACCATGGGCCAGTACGGAGGAAGACGTAAGTGTCCCGGATCAAAGGTAAAGTCAAATGGTTTAACAACGCCAAGGGGTTTGGCTTCATCGGGCGCGACGATGGTCCCGATGTATTTGTGCACTACAGCGCCATCAGTTCCGAGGGGTATAAGAGCCTCCAGGAAGGCGATGACGTTGAGTTCGAAATCGTCGAGGGCCAAAAAGGACCGCAGGCCGGCAACGTCACCAAAGTCTCTCCCTGAAAATTTAGGCAAATTTGCCTGAAAACCCAGCCTTGGCGGCTGGGTTTTTGTTTCAGCGCTACAATCGGTGGGTATGCCACGCCCTGCTTCGCCTGCGCGATCGAAAAAGAATCCGGCCGGCAACACCGCGGCAGTGGAGCCTGCCTCGCTTCCGCCCTCCGGCGCTCTTACCACTTCCGGCGTGCGCCCCTGGGACAATCAGGCCATTGCCGGGATCCTGCACGAAACCGCTGATCTGATGGAAATCAACGGCGACGACTCCTTCCGCGTTCGTTCGTACCGCCGCGCCGCCGAGGCGATTGCAGGCCTGCCGCAACAGGTCTCCGACCTGGTCGGCGAACCCAAAAAACTATTGGAAGTGCCGGGCATTGGAAAAGCCATGCTGGAGCACATTCGCGAGATCTTCCGCGAAGGTTCGCTGAGTCTGCACCGGGAACTGCTGGAACGCTATCGGCCGACGATGCTGGAGTTGCTGAAGGTCCAGGGACTCGGCCCTAAGACGATCTCCCTGATCTGGAGCGCCTATCAGGTTTCCGACGTGGCCGGAGTGGAAAAACTGGCGCGGGAGGGCAAGCTCCGGGAATTGCCGCGCATGGGAGAGAAACAGGAACAGAAGATCCTGAAGGCCATCGAAGTCTACCAGCGGATTTCCGGCCGTTTCCTGCTCGACGATGCCGAGCGGGTGTTCGAAAAGCTGACGGAACACCTGGGCGGCATGCCCGGGATCGACAAGCTTACGCCTGCTGGATCGTTTCGCCGCGGACGCGAGACCGTCGGCGACCTCGACTTGCTCGTTACGGGCCACTTTTTCGATCTTCCGGCGGAGCGGGATGCCGTTATCGAGCGAGTCCTGCGCTTTCCCGGCATCGTAGACGTGCTGGCACATGGCGAAAACAAAATCAGCTTTCGCCTGCGCAGCGGAATGCAAGTGGATGTCAGGCTGCTCCCTCCGGAGTCGTATGGCGCGGCCCTGCTGTATTTCACCGGCTCCAAGGAACACAACATCGCGCTTCGCCAGCGTGCGCTGAAAATGGGTTTTACCCTGAACGAATATGCCCTGGCCCGCGTCGCCGACAACCACCCGGTGGCGACGCGAAGCGAAGAGGAGATATACGCCCAGCTCGGACTCGACTACATTCCTCCCGAACTGCGCGAGGCTACCGGCGAAATCGAGGCCGCCGAACGGCATTCCCTGCCCAGGTTGATCACTTTGGACGATCTGCGGGGCGATGTCCACATGCATACGGTGGAAACCGACGGCAAGTGCACGATCGAGGAGATGGCGTCGGCCGCGCGCGAACGCGGCTACCAGTACATGGCCGTCACCGACCACTCCAAGAATCTGGCTTTCGCCAATGGCCTGGACGACCGGCGCGCCCTGGAACATATACAGCGGATTCATACCGCCGGACGGCAACTGGAAGGCATCAAGATACTCGCAGGCATCGAAGTCGACATTCTGGGCGATGGCAGTCTCGACCTCGCGGATGAGGTTTTGAGCCAGATGGATTTGGTCATCGCCAGCGTGCACACGCGCTTCGAGCAGGAGCCGGAAGAGATGACCCAAAGGCTTTTGCGCGCATTGGAGAACCCGTACGTATCGTTGCTGGGCCATCCTACAGGACGCATTTTGCTGCGGCGCGACGGCTACCGCTTCGACATGGACGCGGTGCTGAAGGCGGCCGCCAGAAACCGGGTGGCCATGGAATTGAATTCCTTTCCCGACCGCCTGGACCTGAACGACCGGCATTTGCGCCTGGCCCATCAGCACGGAGTAAAGATCGTGATCAACACGGACTCCCACCACACCTCGCACATGGAAAAAATCAGATTTGGCTTGCTGCAGGCGCGGCGGGCGTGGCTGACACCGGCCGACGTTTTGAATACCCTGCCCTACGAAGCATTTGCTAAGGCAATGAAGCGGGAGTAGGCTTTCGGTTTAAGGAAGATTTCCAGTAAGCGGCTATACCCCGGCACCACCGGGCTTCCGGCAGGCTGCGTTTGGGAGCGAGCCGGGAGAGCACCGCGGCGCGCCGGTTAACTTGGTGGGCTCCACATCATCAGCGGCTGCTTCCAACCGGCAGCCCGCAAATACGTCGGGAGGCGCCCCATGGCTAGCGAAAACACTCAACGCACAGATCCCTCACCCTTCTCCTCTCCCCAACTCGGCCCGGTACCTGTTCCTGCCAGTGAACCGGTTCACATCGGAGAAGACCTGGGCGATTTGGAAAAGGAATCCAAGGTCCATACATTTCTCGTCGTCGGCGCCGTACTGTTCGTGATAGCCATCGGGGTGGCCGTCATATCGTTCGCCACGCGCCCCAAGCCGGCGGCCGACGGCACCATGGACGACGCCTTCGCCGTCGCTTTGCAAGGCGACAATGTGCTGACCACCATCCGGGTTACGTTTCGCAATATCGGCGGCAAACCGCTGTGGATTCGCGACCTTAAGGCACAACTTACCACCGCCGACGGCAAACAGTATTCCGATGTGGCCGCCAGCCCCGATGATTTTGACCGTTATTTCCGTTATTTCCCCGACCTGCGGGACCGCACCATTCAGCCGTTGAAGGTGGAGACCAAGGTCGATCCCGGCGAGCAAGTGCGTGGCAGCATCATCGTCAGCTTCCCGGTAACGCTGGATTCGTTTAACAGCCGCAAATCGCTCTCGGTGATGGTGTATCCCTACGACACATTCGTAGCGCCCGCCGGCGGCGATCAACCTCCGGTGGTGATTACCAGGCAGTAGTCAAAGGTTAGTAGTCAGCCTGAATGATGCATGAAGAAAACTCAGCCCCGAATTATCCAGGTTCGTGCGCGTCGAATAACGGCGCAGGGCGGAAGATACAAAGCGGAGGGACGCTTGTCCCTCCGCTTTGTTGTATGCAATTGCCCAGGTACGGGCCATTGACCAAGGTCCGCCTTAGGCCGGCTACGGTGTGGTTGCCGTAATCGGCGCCGGGACCGATTTCGGGGTCGAAAGATAGCCGGTAATTTTGCTCTTATCCACGGTAAACACCACCACTTCATAGAGCGAGTGATCGCGGCCGGTGTAAAACTGCATGGGCTCGGCCACGGTGCGGTCTTTCTTTTCGATGGTGCGATCGTCGGCCAGGACATTAAGAGTGAACTTGCTGCGCTTGGGATCCGTCTTTTTCAGCGCCAGACTTACCGTGGAAACCGGAGTCGCATGCGCGCCCTTCTGCAAGGTGAACTCATAGTAGTTCCGGTCGCCGCGGTGCCGCAGTTCATCCAGATCGTCGCGCGTGTGGGCAATCAATCCGCTCATTACTCCCTGGTCGCCCATCACCCGTTCCAGTTTGGCCTTGGTCGATTCCAAATCGGTTTTCGTCGCGGCCAGGTCCGTTTTTGTGGAACCCAGGTCCGTCTTCACGCCGGCGACTTCCCCGCTTACCTGATTCATCGAAGTCTTCTGTTGCTCGGCCAGGCGCTTTTCGGAGGCCCGCTGTTGCTTCTCCAACTCGGCGGCGCGGGCGGTCATGCGATCCTGAAGATCCTGCTCGGTCATGCCCATGCGCTGCGCCAGGGCCTCGGTGGAAGTCTTCAAGTCGCGATTGGTTACGCTCAACTGCTGGCCCAACTTGTCAATGGAAGCTTGCTGATCCCGGCCGAGCGCCGTCAATTGACTGCGTGTGTCGAAGATGAAGTAGAGCGAAACGATCACATAGACAATGGCAATCGCCAGTAACAAATAGACCCAAAACGTCCGATTTTCCTGGGATGGAACGGCGGATTCATCTGGTTCCATAGCCTTCTCCTAGCGCATATTTAATAACTGCCAGCAATTGTTCCAGTCCCGCAGCCGGGTGTCAAACGGACCGCTTTTCGTTTCCCGCTCCGCCTTTCCCGCTTTGCCGGCTTATGGTGATTGGACGCGGGAAGAAATTGAACGATAGGCGTGAACGTGAAATATCGCCGGCTACCCTTCCTGCTTCTGTCCTGAAGGCGCCGCCTCCGGAAAGACCAATGTCTTGTGGGTGCCGTCACAGAAGGGCCGGGTGGCCGAATGCCCGCAACCGCACAGCGAGAAGCTGGTTTTGCCTTGCAGATCGATCTCGTTACCGTCGGCATCGAACAAGGCAATGGTTCCCGCAGGCGCTTCCATGCGGTAAGGACCATGTTTCCGAACCAGTACTTTTACTTCAGCCATCAACAGCCTCCTGACTTTGAAACTTTAAAACCTTGAAGCTTCGAAATATCCTCTGATCGCATCATTTCCTCGAACTGGCGCCGCCAATCGAGGCTCTCCACAAAAGCGCGCTGCTCGCGCCACTGCGGCTCCACCTTTACGAATAACTCCAGAAAAACCTTGGTGCCCAGCATCTCTTCGATCTGGCGTCGTGCGGCGCTGCCGATCTTCTTCAGCATCAGGCCGCCCTTTCCGATGATGATGCCCTTCTGCCCGTCGCGCTCGCAAAATATGGCGGCGGCAATCTTGGTGAGCTTGGGGCCCTCCTCAAAGCGTTCGATGAGCACGGCGGCGGCGTATGGCACTTCCTCTTCCATCTCCATCAGCATCTGTTCGCGAATAATTTCAGAGGCCATGAAGCGCACCGGCTGGTCGGTAACCTGATCCTTGGAAAACAGCGCCTTCCCTTCCGGCAAAGCAGCTACCACCTGATCCACCAAGCGCGCGACGCCGTCTTTCTTCTTGGCGGAAATCGGAATGATCTCGCGGAACTCGTGCAGCTGGCGGCACTGCTCGATGATCGGTAACAGCTTGTCTTTCTGGACCAAGTCGATCTTATTCAGCAACAGGAAGACGGGGGTCCTGCTCTTTTGGATCATGGAATGGACGTATTCCTCTTCCGCGCCGCGCTGGCGGGTGACATCCTTGATCCAAAGCACGAGGTCGCAACCTTCCAGGGCTTCGCGGATCTCGTGCGCCATCTTGCGGTCCAGCCAGCTCTGGGCCTTATGCACGCCGGGCGTATCCACCAGCACCACCTGCGCCGCCGGTCGCGAACCCTGCTTCGGCACATTCAGGATGCCCTGAATGCGGATGCGCGTAGTCTGCGGTTTGGGCGTGACGATGGCCAGCTTCTCGCCCACCAGGGTATTCAATAATGTCGATTTGCCGGCATTCGGCCGGCCCAGGATACAAACGAATCCAGAACGCATATAACACCAGTGTGCGGGTTAAAGCGCCCGGTGTCCAGTTTTCCGCGGAAACAACTGCACCCGGTAGCGCCGGGTTGGCCGTAAACTGCAGACCGTAAACTGTCAGCTGTTCTTCTAAGCGCTTTGCTTGCTGCTGATGGGCTGCGCGGAGCTGATTCGCAAACGCTCCACCAGACGGTCGGTGGCTTCCAGGACCTCGAAGCGCAGGCCGTTGGTTTCCGCTACCTCGCCGGGATGAGGAATATGTCCCAGCAACTCGGTGACGAGTCCGGCCACGGTGGTGGCTTCATGGCCTTCCGGGCGAACGTGGAAGAAATCGTCGAGCCGGTCCACTTCCATGCTGCCGGGAACCACGTAGGAATTCTCGCTCTCGCGCACAATGTCGGCGGCGCCTTCGTGTTCGTCCTGAATTTCCCCGACGATCTCCTCCACCATGTCCTCCATGGTAACGACGCCGGACACTCCGCCATACTCGTCCAGGACGATGGCAATGTGGTTCTTGGCGGCCTGCATCTCCCGCAACTGGTCGCTGACCCATTTGCTCTCGGGAACGAACTGCACGTCGGAGCGCATCAAGTCCTTCACCGTACGGGTGCGCGCCTCTTCGTCGGAGACCTGCAACACATCGTGGGCCAGGGCGATGCCGATGATGTTGTCCAGCGAGCCCTTATACACCGGCACTCGCGAGTAGGGGCGGGTGCGCAGCATCTCGGTGAACTGTTCGATCGTGGTCTCGGCAGGCACGGCAAAAATTTCGGGGCGCGGAGTCATGACATCGCGCACGGTCTTGTCGCCGAACTCGACCACCGACTGGATGAGTTCGCGGTCGCCTTCCTCCAGAATGCCTTCCTCCTGGCCGGCCTCGATCAGGGCATCGACCGCCTCGGAGGGGCGTTCCGCGTCGGGCTCGGCGGAATCCCTGCTCAGTGCGGCCACCGAGAGCGAAAAGCCCAGCACCACCGTGAGGGGAAGAGCGGCGTAAATCAGCGTGCGCAGCAACAGGGTCAGCTTCACGATCCACTCGCCCCGGGTGCGGGAGAAAAAAAGGAATGGCAGCAGATGCTGGCAAAAAACGATGACCGCCGCCAGGCTGATGGTCACCTGGATCACATCGTTCGAGGTGACCGGCGCTCTTCCAAAAATCGCGTAGGTCAGCAACACCGCAATAGCGGCCATCAACGAGTGTTTGAGCACGGAGATGGAGAGCGCCGCGCGCTCACGCGCGACCTTCAAACGTGGTTCCACCCGTTCTTCAAAAACTTCAATATTCTGCTGGAATTCGCGGGAGAGAAACTTGCCCATCTCGGCGTAAATGCGATCCACGTAGGAGACCAAGGTCAACAGCACCAGCAGAACCGCGAGTGCGAGCATCAACGCCGTCATGTCCGCCTCTTGGCCGTTGGTGGTTGGCCTTTGGCCTTTGGCCGGAGTACGGCAGCGCGCTCGATCAGCGTATGCGGCAACCGCAATTCGCGGCGCAATTCCGTTTCGCGTTCCGCCATGGCCCCGTTGTCGTTCTCGTGATCGTATCCGGCCAGATGCAGCAGGCCATGCAGGATGAGGATTTTCAACTCGGTGGCCGCAGTATGTCCCAGGCGGGCGGCATTGGCCGCGGCGATTTCCGCGGAGATGGCAATGTCCCCTTCCGACTCGCAGGCCGCCTCCGGCGCCGCCGGAAACGACAAAACGTCCGTGGGACAATTCTTGCCTCGAAAACGCCGGTTCAGCTCCCGTAGCTCCCGGTTATCGGCCACCAGAACCGCCACCTGGTTGGTTAACCCGGCAGCTCGCCGCGCACGCACCAGAAAGCGCACCAGCGAAGCCTCACTTACGCCCGCAACCGGTTTTCGAATAATGACCACGATCTTGCATCTCCAGCGCCTGCGGCGCAAAACAAACGGGAGGGCCGCTTCGCGCCCTCCCGCCCTTAACTTGAATTTTACTCTTTCTGGGCCAGATCCTGCTCTTCCGGAGTAACCATCCGGTTACCTCGGGTGCTTCCATTCTCGGCCCTGAGGCTGGCAGCCGCCCTGGTATCCAGCAGCTCCAACTGGGCCTCGGCAAGGCGCGTCTTGAAGTCGTCGTAGGCGCGGACAATCAGCTGCACCAGTTGATGCCGCACCACGTCGCTCTCGTCAAAGTAAACGAAGGAGATGCCATCCACATCCTTGAGCACGTCGACAGCCTCCAGCAACCCGCTGCGGCGCGCGCTGGGCAGATCAATCTGAGTGACGTCGCCGGTGATCACCGCCTTGGAGCCGAAGCCCATGCGGGTGAC
>CAZUCM010000015.1:0-19219 GCA_964619235.1 uncultured Terriglobales bacterium | reverse complement strand
GCTTCCAGGTCGATTAACAGCGGTGGGAATCCGTTGACGCGCAATGCCGCGGCGGCCAGGATGGCGCCTTCCAGGCAATGGGCCGTGCCCTCGCGCAACGTTCGGCGCGGAGACCAGGCGGTACTGCCGTGGTGGTAGGGCAGGCTGTCGAGAAAACGCTGGATCAAAACCGGCGTGCGCAACCTCCGCAGACTGCGCAATTCTTTTGTCGTGAAACCGTATGTGGTCATGTGAAGGAGATTCTATTTCATTTTCTACCGCGGAGCCCTCGGCCTGCCTAACGGCGGGTCGATAGTGCCGGAAACTTGCGATGAAAAAGCCACGCTTATGACGGCGACGGCGGTTCCTCTTCGCCATTCTGCCCGCTGCGGGCGGCGTCTTCCGCTCCGGGCCGGAAGACCAGCGGGATTTCTTCAGCGGTATCGACCAGCACGTCGGGCGGTGTCATTACCAGCGACTGGGGCGCCAGGCCGTAATTGAGACCGAGCGACCACATGCCGGCATTGCGCGCCGTCAGGACGTCATTGTGCGAATCTCCGATCACCACCGCCTGCTCCGGAGGGAACCCGGACTCCTGAGCCAATTGCAGGGCCCCGAAAGGATCGGGTTTCTTCGTGTGAAAGCTGTTACCGCCGTACACCTGAAAAAAATATTTGCCCAGTCCGAGGGCATCGACAATCGCCCGCGACGGATTCACGGGTTTATTGCTGAGCACGGCCATCTTTCTTTCCCCGCCGCCGGGCGTCGCCCGCAGACGATCGAGCGCTTCGAAGATTCCGGGGTAAACGTAGGTGTTATCGAGCTTGTGTTCGCGATACCAGTCCAGGAAAAACTGGATCGCGTCCTTGACGAATTGTTCGTCATCGGGATCGCCCAGGGAGCGCCGGACCAGCATGGGGGCGCCGTCGCCAATATAATTGGCGATGACCTCACTGGGCAGTTCGGGACGGCCGAAGTGGCGCAGCATGGCGTTGATCGAGTTTGCCAGGTCCAGCCGGGAGTCGACCAGCGTCCCGTCCAGATCAAAGATGAAAAGCCGTATTGTTTCGGACGGAATGGGCCGCCTGATTTTCAGCATCGTTTCCTGTTTCCCTTACATCTGTTAGGCAAAGCGGGTTTACAGTTTACAGCGGACAGTTCAAAGCCAGCCGGCGAGCTGTTCTGTTCCGGCTGCAAACCGTGAGCTGTAAACTGCAAACTACAAGAGTACCGCATCCAATAGGCGGGGGCGAGCGGGGAAAACCGGCGACCGAGGAGTATAGATGGTGACGACGACGGATAAGGAATTGCCCGGCCTGGATACCGCGATCTACCAGGGTTTGAGCCGGGAGCAGTTGGTCCAGAGCTACCGGACCATGTACCTTTCCCGCCGCATGGATGATCGCGAGATCATGCTGAAGCGTCAGCAGAAGATTTTTTTTCAGGTATCCTGTGCCGGTCATGAAGCATTTCTGGTGGCTGCGGGGCTGAATCTGCGGCCCGGCTTCGACTGGTTTTATCCGTACTATCGCGACCGCGCCCTGAACCTGGCACTGGGTGTAACTCCGTACGAAATGTTGCTGCAGGCGGTTGGAGCCGCCGAGGATCCCAGTTCCGGCGGACGGCAGATGCCCGCGCACTGGGGCGATCCCAAGCTGCATATCGTTACCCAGTCGGCGTGCACCGGCACCCAGTTCCTGCAGGCTGCAGGTTGCGCCGAGGCCGGACGGTATCTTGTGGGCCATCCCGAGGCCGCAAATCAGCGGCCCGGGGAATACTCGCAATTCAAGGATGTTCAGTTCCACGCCGACGAACTGGTATTCGTCTCCGGCGGAGAAGGCTCCACCAGCCAGGGCGAGTTCTGGGAGGCGATGAACTACGTATCCAGCCGCAAGCTTCCGGTGCTGTTCCTGATCGAAGACAATGCTTATGCGATTTCGGTCCCGGTGGAAGTGCAGACGGCGGGCGGCAATATTTCCAGGCTGGTGGCGAATTTTCCCGATTTCTTTTTTGCCGAATGCGATGGCACCGATCTGCTCGCCAGCTATGCCGTGCTCAGGGATGCGGTAAGCCATGTGCGCGCCGGGAAAGGCCCCGCGTTCGTGCATGGCCACGTCATACGCCCGTACTCGCATTCTCTCAGCGATGACGAACGGCTGTACCGGCCCGAGAGCGAGCGCCAGGCCGATGCCCAGCGCGATCCGGTGCCTTGCTTCCAGATGTTTCTGCTGCGCGAAGGCATCCTCGACGAAGAAGGCATCAATGCCCTGGAACGCGAGGTGGACGAAGAGGTGCGAGTGGCGGTCGATCGCGCTCTGGCCGCCGCGAAACCGCTGCCGAACACCGTCACGGATTACGTGTATTCCCCTCACGTCGATCCCGCATCCGCCCGATTTCAGACGCCGGCCTCGTTTGAGGTAACGGCGGCTGCCGGTGCGGCGAACGGAAGCGAGCCGCAGGAGCAGGCAGCTTTATCCGCGGATGCTCCCGCCAAGACCATGGCCGAGCTGATCAACGCCTGTTTGCGCGACGAGATGCGGCGCGACGAGCGCATTGTCCTGTTCGGCGAAGACGTGGCCGACTGCTCCCGGGAGACCTACCTCGAGCAGAAGTTGATTAAGGGCAAGGGCGGAGTGTTCAAGCTGACCGCCGGGCTGCAGACCGAATTTGGGGGCGAGCGGGTGTCGAACTCGCAGTTGGCGGAAGCCAGCATCGTGGGGCGGGCGATCGGCATGGCGACGCGCGGCCTGAAACCGGTGGCTGAAATCCAGTTCTTCGATTACATATGGCCGGCCATGCACCAGCTGCGCAATGAGCTGCCGTTGATCCGCTGGCGGTCCAACAACGGGTTTTCCTGCCCCTGCGTGATTCGAGTCCCCATTGGCGGGTACTTGACCGGCGGTGCCATATACCATTCCCAATCCGGAGAAAGCATCTTTACTCACATTCCGGGACTGCGCGTGGTGTTTCCATCGAATGCACTCGATGCCAACGGCTTGCTGCGCACCGCCATGCGTTGTGACGACCCGGTACTGTTCCTGGAGCACAAACGTCTGTACCGCGAGACGTACGGCCGGGCGGCCTACCCCGGCGCCGAGTACATGATTCCGTTCGGCAAGGCGCGCGTGGCGCAAGCGGGCAAGGATGTGACGGTGGTGACGTACGGCGCGCTGGTGCCCCGCGCTTTGCAGGCGGCGCAGCGCGCGGAGCGCGATCACGGCATTTCGGTGGAAGTGCTCGATCTGCGTTCGCTGAGTCCATACGACTGGGAAGCCATCGCCGGTTCCGTGCGCAAGACCAGCCGGGTACTGGTGGCGCACGAGGACGTCTTGAGTTGGGGTTATGGAGCCGAAATAGCGGCGCGTATTGCAGACGAGCTGTTTGATTGCCTGGATGCCCCGGTCCGCCGCGTCGCCGCCATGGACACCTTTGTCGCTTACCAACCCGATCTGGAAGACGAAATTCTGCCACAGGCACAAGACGTGTACCGGGCAATACTGGATTTGACGGAATATTGAGCGGAAAGTCCGGGACCAGGAAATTCTTGAGAAATAAAAAAGGGCGGGATTCCCGCCCTTTTTTATTTGTCCGGATGGACCTACTTAAAGTTATATACGACGCCGACGCTGATACGGTAGTTGTTCAGGTTGCGGTTAACGCCGCCGAATCCGACTCGATCGAGCAGGTAATCGAACTTAAATACCCGCAAGGAGAACTGGTCGGTGGCTTTGACATCAATGCCGCCGCCCGGCGCTAAGGCAAATCCCTTGCTGACCTCGTTGATACCGGCATTCCCGACGCTCGTATGGTTAAAGCCGATCAGGACTTCGGTAAACGGGGTTACCTTGCCGGTGGTGGAAGAAAGACGCGGACCAAACAGGAAGTTATATGCGTGAACCTGGCCGCTGGTGAGATTGCTGCTCACGATGTCGGACTTGTACTGTCCGCTGAAATCGGCGACCAAGCTGACATTCTTACTCGCGTTATATGCGAAATCACCATCCCAGCCTTTTACCGTATTTTGCCGGCCGGCCAAGGATTGCGTCGTGTCGAGGCTCGCGTATTGCCAGCCACCGAATACCGAATACTGGGAATCCTGGCCCACCGCGAACGTCGCCGCCAGCATGACCAGAACAAAGATCATCACAACAAACTTACGCATGCTCTACCCCCAAAAAATGATTAAACCCGTCCACTCCCCATTAGACCGGCCAGGGTGAGGTGCAAGCAAGTTCAAAGACGAAACCGGTATCCCATCGATAAACAGGTGTTATGAGCCGGCAGCAGGCGGAGGCGGCGATGCAACGGGCCGCACCCTGCGGGATTTCACGGGAGCGGCCTGGCGGAGAGGGAAAAGAAAAAAGGGCGGAGGTCCCGCCCTTGCGATTGTGGCCACGCCTTTGATTAGAAGTGGCAGACCAAGCCCGCACTGATGCGGAGATGGTTCAGCGTTTGACTGGAGATGCCCAAGTCGCTGTCGCTCACTTTATTCAGCAAGTAATCAAACTTCAGCAGGCGCACGGACAGGCGTTTGGTCAGGTTGTAATCGAGTCCGCCGCCCAAAGCCACTCCCAAGCCGTTGTCGCTGACACTGGCGTTCACGCCGGAAGCCGATGCGCCGACACTGGTTCGATTGAAACCAAACATGGCTTCCGCGAAGGGAGATACCTTGCCTGCTTTGGCGGAGATACGCGGGCCAAACAGGAAGTTATAGACATGGACGTATGGAGAAACGATGCCGGCATCGGTGGTGATGCCATTCAAGGATTTGTAGGAACCGCTGAAGTCCGCGACTGCGCTGATATGCGGCACCACCTTGAATGCGACATCCGCGTCCCACCCCTTCGCCGTGTTTTGGCGGCCGACGCCGGAATTCGATGTGTCGATACTCAGGAATTGCCAGCCGCCGAACACCGCCACCTTGGAATCCTGGGCGACGACGAACGTTGAAGCCAGCAGAATCAAGACAAAGATCGTCATACGAAATTTCTGCATTCACTACCCCCTGCAAAAAATTTAAAAGTGAACCTCGCGCAATTAAACCTGTCCAGGGAACGCGCAGGCAAGGTAATTACGAACCCGGCATCTGACCGATCAACAGCCTGTTTTTCCATCCGGCGGGGTATTGCAGCGGTAACTAACGTCATCTTACGTAACACAGACAAGCCGGTTAAACTGGAAGGGAGGATACTGTCTAGCTTCTCCGCAGGCCTTTGGAATGCCTGGGCACGCAGCTATGGACGAGAGAAGAAAAGACGAGCGTCGCCAGCATCCCCGCTACCGTTGCGAGGGGAAAGCGGAGATTCGCGTGGCGGACTCGACGGTGGTGAGCTGGGGCACGGTGACCGATCTCAGCGCCGGTGGCTGCTATGTGGAACTGCCTTCGCCGTTGCCGAGTGGCCATGAGGCCAAGTTTTCCATAACCGTGTTGGATACGACGATTGTGGTCGACGGTAAAGTGGCCGTTGTTCATCCCATGTTCGGCATGGGGGTCCAGTTCACGATTTGCCCGCAGCAGGAGTTTCAGAAGCTGAGGGAAATCCTGTATCGACTCTCGGGCTTGTCCGCGCCGCTTCCCGGGCCCGGGCTGGGACCTGCACCCGGTCCGCCAGCGGCTGCGCCGTCGCCTGCGCCCACGCTCATGCCAGCACCCACGCCAGCGCCAGCACCCACGCCGGCATTCAGGATTTCTCCCCAGGAGGCCTGCAAGATACTGGATCAGATCGTGAAACATCTGTCACAGAAGGGCACGCTCACCAAAGCCGATTTCATGGCCATTCTGGGCAAGAAATAGCCTCAATTTCGTCCTTCGTAATCTTCCGCCTAAAGTTTTCCCTGGAAATGCCGATCTAACCTTTGGACGATGGCGCAGCAGTCAGGGCCGAACTCAGGGAAATTTAAGATTCGCTGGCGCCATCGTCGCTTGAGCAAGAGGATCGGGCGGCTGGAAAGGCAAGCGGAACGATCAGGTCAAGGGCCAGCCGCGGGGAGCATGGTATGAAACGCATAGCCTTCCTGTTGGGATTTGTCGCCGCCGGCGTATATTTCATCACTCCACGACGCGCTCATCGCAAGGGAAATCCGGATCCCCAGCCCATCGACCCGCGAATCCTGCGGGAACTGGGCGCCCTGTAATTCTCCGAGGGGCCGCACGATCGCAGATTCCGTTTCTCCGCAGCAAATAATTGCCGTTAACTTATTGCATGCGGTTTGCCGCCGCACTCTGTGCGGGGTTCCGGTTCACCTGGCACAGAACATAGTGATGCACATCACACCATGCCGGGCATAGAGGGAAGATAATTTCCCTAGTGCTGCCGGCATCGTTTTTCTTCCAGTCCCAAACAGGGAAGCGAATCCAGGCCGCGGAACTTCGGGATGGCCTTGCGGAAATCCGTTATATCCCGGCAAAGCAGAAAGCGAGATCTTCGGCCGCGAGTGCGGCTGGAAATGAGGTAGGGATGGCCAAGGGTGAAGTCAAGATCGTGGTGGAACGCTGCAAAGCCTGCGGGTTTTGCGTTGAGTTCTGTCCTTCGAAGGTTTTAGCGCTGTCTTCCGCGTTTAATGCCAAGGGATACCATCCGCCGCAGGCGGTGGCGCCCGAAAAGTGCAGCGGATGCGACTTGTGTGGCATGTATTGTCCGGATTTTGCCATCCACGGCCACAAGACGCGAGAGACGGCGGCGCCGGCCACAGGAGCGGCGACGGCGCGGAAGGAGGCCTCCGATGCCCGCTGATCCCGCAGGAGTTCTCACGGGAGTGCACTTTCTGGATGGCGACCATGCCTGCTGCGAAGGATGCCTGGCCGCCGGCGCGCGTTTTTCTTCGGGATATCCGATTACCCCCTCGACGGAAGTTGTGGAGCGTTTCGCCTCACGCATCCCAACCATCGGCGGGACGTTTATTCAAATGGAAGACGAGTTAGCCGCCTCCATCACCCTGCAAGGGGCGGTATGGGCGGGGGCCAAGGCGTTTACGGTTACCTCTGGGCCGGGTTTCTCGCTCATGATGGAACACATCGGCTTTGCCGCCATGACGGAGACGCCCTGTGTATTTATCGACGTGCAGCGCGGCGGGCCGTCCACCGGCCTTCCCACCCTGCCGGCCCAGGCGGATATGATGCAGTGCCGCTGGGGGTCTCACGGCGATTATGCGATCATCGCAATCTGTCCGAATTCTCCACAGGAATGTTTCGATCTCACCATCAAGGCCTTCAATCTGGCCGAGAAGTTCCGCGTGCCGGTGATGGTGATGCTGGATGAAGTGGTGGGGCACATGACGGAGAAGGTCGTAATCCCGCCGGCGGAGGCCATCACCATTGAACCGCGGCGCCATACCAGCAAGCCTCCGGGAGAGTTCAAGTTGTTCGCCACCAACGGCAATATGGTCCCGGAAATGGTGCATGCCGGCGAAGGCTACAACTTCCACGTTACAGGCCTGACACACGACGATCGCGGCTATCCCAACATGACGCCCAAAGTGCAGCATTCGCTGGTGAACCGGCTGAAGGACAAGATCTACAAGAACGTGGACCAGATCGTGGAGTTTGAAGCCGATGGTTGCGACGGCGCGGATGCGGTAGTGGTCAGCTACGGCATTACCTCACGGGTGGCGCAACGAGCCATCGATCTGGCGCGGCAGAAAGGGCTGAAGGTGGGGAAATTCCGCTTGATCACCGCCTGGCCGTTCCCCGAAAAGCAAATTCGCGAGTTGGCCGGCCGGGTGAAAGCCATGGTCGTGCCGGAACTGAACCTGGGGCAAATGGTGCTGGAAGTGGAGCGTTGCGCGGCGGGAAAGTGCAAAACCGCCGGCGTTCCGCATGCCGGTGGCAGCGTCCATGATCCCGACGAGATCCTGAAAGTCATCGAGGAGGCGATTCGATGAGCGTGGCTGAGCAGAATACCTGTGAGATCAATTCGGTGGAACCGTTCCTGCGCATGGATCGCATGCCGCACATCTGGTGCCCCGGCTGTGGCATCGGTACGACGGTCAATTGTTTTACCCGCGCGCTGAGCGACTCCCACGTCGATCTGAAGAATCTGGTGGTGGTCAGCGGAATTGGCTGCACCGGCCGGGTGGCCGGGTATATGAATATGGATTCCTTCCATACGACGCACGGCCGCGCCATCCCGTTTGCCACCGGCTTGAAGCTGGCGAATCCGAAACTCAACGTGGTGGTGTATTCGGGAGATGGCGACTTGTCGGCGATCGGCGGCAACCATCTGATTCATGCCGCGCGGCGCAACATCGATCTGAAAGTGATCTGCGTCAACAATCTGATTTACGGCATGACCGGCGGCCAGACCGCGCCGACGACGCCCAGCAACGTGATTACCTCGACGGCGCCGTATGGCACTTTCGATCCCAACTTCAACCTGGCGCACCTGATGGATGCCGCCGGCGCGGTGTATGTGGCGCGCTGGACCGTGTTTCACGTGAAACAATTGGCGCGGTCGATGCAGGATGTGTTCGCCAAGAAGGGTTTCAGCTTTATCGAAGTCATCGCGCCCTGCCCCACGCTGTATCAGCGGCGCAATCGCATGGGCGACGGCCTGAGTGCGCTGCAATCGTACAAGCAGTCGAGCAAGATCCGGAACGGCGCACCCACCCATGAGGTGGGGCTGACCAAGTCGGGCGAGATTACGGTCGGCAAATTCGTCGATCGGGTGCGGCCCGACTACATCGAGCTGATGCGCGCGCAGTTGAACGATTCCCTGGGGGATCGCTACGTGGATACGCTGCACATGGAGGAATGCGAATGTCAGGAGTAACGGAGATTCGGGTCGCCGGCTTTGGAGGACAGGGCGTTATTCTGTCGGCCATGGTGATTGGCAAGGCCTATTCGGTGTTTGAAGGCGGCTTCGCGACGCTTACGCAGAGCTTCGGTCCGGAAGCCCGCGGCGGCGCGTGCAGCGCCCAGGTCATCACCTCCGATCGGGCGGTGCTGTATCCCTATGTCACGCGCCCGGACATTCTGGTTGTCATGTCGCAGGAAGCATTCACCAAATTTGTGCCCGACCTGAAAGAGGGCGGCATGCTGGTGATTGAAGAGAATATGGTGCGAGTTTCCGGGCTGCGTCCGGGCACGCGCCTGTTCTGTTGTCCGGCTGCCCGAATTGCCGAGGAACTGGGCAAGAACATGGTATTGAACATCGTGATGGTCGGTTTTTTTGCCGCCGTCACCAAACTCTTGAAGCCCGAATCGTTGCGTAAAGCGGTTGCCGAGAGCGTGCCGGAACACTTCAAGGACCTCAACCTGAAAGCATTCGACCGGGGTTATGAGGCGGGCATGGCAAAGCTGCAGGCTGCGCCCCACGGGGAGCCGCTCGAAGGTTTGCAGATTGACGAAGCCGGAGTGCTGGAAGGCGTTTAAACAACCCTGCCAAAGGGAAGAAAAACCCTTTGAGTATTGTGTTTTACGGTTTTATCCTCAGCGCCTCAGCTTCTCTACGCGAGATTCCGGGCGCACCTGCGCGAGACTCCAGTACAGGTTCGGGGCCGAGTGAGCGGCAGCCTACTTGGGGCTGCGGACCGGAACCAGCTTGTCAATCGACGGATAAGAACTGGGCTGAATCAGCGTATTTTCCGCCGGATGCGCACCAGTCTGCAAATGCCGGACAAATAATTCCAGCGCCAGGTCAGCGGTCGGAGGTATCAATACCGAGGCGTTCAATGCGCCTCTGCGGACCCATTCCTGGCCCTTGCCTGGGCAGGCGTCGCAACCGGTGAAGGGAAGTTTCGTCCACATGTCGCGCTCCGCGCCGGCGGTATGCTGCTCGAATGCTTTGCGCGCTCCCAGCGCCATCGCGTCATTCTGCGAGGCTACCAGGCCAATCGGGGTTTGGTGCGAAGTGGATAAGCGCAGCCACGAGGTAACGGTTTCATAACCACTTTCCTCAGTCCAGCGTCCGCGTAAGGCGCGCACCTGAACATTGCTGGGCTTCGTGGAATACATGCCTGAGGCGCGCACCTGCACGGCCGGATTCACCGCCGGGCCCTGGATGTAGAGGACCAAACCTCCTTCGGGCAACAGGGTGGCGATCTGCGCTCCCTGAATCTTGCCGACCTCTTCCTGATCCACACTGACGCCGAACACCGGCACCTGATAGCGCTTGCGCAGTTGAGGAAGATAGTCGACCTCGCGATTCAGCACCGCCCAGCCAATGCCGGCGGAGACCGCAGCCATAGCGACTTGAGCCAGTCCGGTCCCGACCGGCTGGCATACGATTCCCGCCGGGCGTTGCGTGGAGGACTGGATCACGCTCAGCAGTTGCTGGCTTTGGTTAATGGCATCGTTATCGGCAAAGACCACTTGGATTTCGATGCCCAGCCGCTGGGCCGCCTCTTCGGCAGCCACCGCCTGCAGATGTTGATAATCGTTCTGATCCGTATTGAGGGAAACCAGGAACTTTTGCTTGTTCATCGCATTAAACCAGCACAATCCTATCCAGTAAGCCACCCTAAATACAAGTGATAAGCAGGTTTTCTGAGAAATCGGAAGTAACCGGCTGGAGACGGTCCTTTACACTGCGGCGCAGCGTCTGTTATCCTCAGTCAGTTATTGAGATAACGAAAAAAAGGCAGGAGCGCACCCGATTCTGTGTTAGCCCGAGAGCAAAAACAAACCATTATTGACACGTACCGTACGCACCAGACCGATACTGGGAGTCCGGAAGTCCAGATTGCGCTGTTGAGTGAGCGCATTGGTGAGTTGACCGAGCATTTTCAAACTCACAAGAAGGATCACGGTTCCAGGCGCGGTTTGCTCATGCTGGTTAGCAAGCGCCGTAGCTTGCTCGATTACCTGAAGCGATACGATTCCGAGCGCTATAAGACCGTTATTCAGAGACTTGGTATCCGCAAGTAGTTGTTTTTCAGCGGGTTCCGATTGCCTGATTTTCCGGCGCTCAGCTGTGTCAGCGCCGCCGCCGCCCTCCAAGTGCGCGCGGCGCCGCTGGCTAACGCAATTTGTCCGTGTCGAGACGGATTTGGGCCCTGTCAGATGTTTTTTCTCTCCTTGCCAACCGGCCGCAGCCGGGTGCTTTCCTGAAAGGAAGCCGCATGACCATTCCAGAACCACACATCATCACCGTCGAACTCGATGGTGGCAAAACGCTGACATTCGAGACTGGCAAGCTGGCCAAGCAGGCCCACGGCGCGGCCGTGGTCCGCACCGGCGATAACGTCATACTGGCAACCGCAGTTGCCTCTCCCGATCCCCGCGAGGGCATCGATTTCTTTCCCCTTACCGTAGATTATCGGGAGTACACATACGCCGGCGGCCGCATTCCCGGCGGCTTCATCAAACGCGAAGGGCGTCCCAGTGAGCGGGAAGTACTGACCTCACGCCAGATTGACCGTCCCATCCGCCCGCTGTTTGCCGAGGGCTTCAAGAATGAAACCCAGGTGATTGCTTTAGTGCTATCCGCCGACACGGAGAATGACCCCGATGTGGCGGCCATTAACGGCGCATCCTGTGCGCTGACCTTGTCCGACATTCCCTTCCTGGGGCCCATCGGCGCCGTGCGCGTCGGCCGCGTGGATGGCAAGTTTATCGTGAATCCCACGTACACCGAAATGCGCGCCGGCGATCTGCGCCTGATGGTGGTGGGAACCAGCGAAGGCATCGTGATGATCGAAGCCGGCGCCAACGAAGTAGATGAGGAAACCGTGGTGCAGGCAATCGAATACGGCCACGGCGAGATCAAAAAGATTTGTGCGGCCATCTCCGGGATGGCCAGCGAGTTCGGCCGCAAGAAGCGCGAAGTGGTGAAGCCCGAAATCGACGAAAAGTATTTCGCCGATCTGCGAGCTCGCGCCGGCGAACGATTGGCCGATGCGCTGGACACGGAAAAGCACGCCAAGCACGAAAGCTCCGATCTGGTGAAGGCCCTCAAGAAGGAACTGAAAGAGGCCATTCCCGAAGAGAACGAGGACGAGCGCAAGAAGCTGGTGCAGTACTTCGAACTCATGCGGGAGCGGATTTTCCGCGAGGACGTACTGGAGAAGCACCGTCGCCCCGATGGGCGCGGGTTCGACCAGATCCGTCCGATCTGGATCGAAGTGGGCGCACTGCCCCGCACGCACGGCTCGGCGATCTTCACTCGCGGCGAGACTCAGGCCCTGGTAACCACCACCCTGGGTACGGCCGACGACATGCAACGCATGGAACTTTTCGAAGGCGAAGCCAAGAAGCGCTTCATGCTGCACTACAATTTCCCGCCGTTCTCGGTGGGCGAAGTGGCGTTCCTGCGCGGCGCCGGGCGCCGCGAAATCGGCCATGGCGCTTTGGCCGAACGCTCGATTTCGGCCGTCCTGCCTTCCGAGGCCGATTGGCCGTATGCCATGCGCGTGGTCAGCGACATTCTGGAATCCAACGGTTCGTCGTCCATGGCCACCGTTTGCGGCGCCTCGTTGTCGCTGATGGATGCGGGCGTTCCCATCAAATCCGCCGTCGCCGGTGTGGCGATGGGATTGGTGAAAGAGGAAGAAAAATACGCCGTTCTTTCCGATATTGCCGGAGCCGAAGATCATTACGGCGATATGGACTTCAAAGTGGCGGGCACGCGGCAGGGCATTACCGCTCTGCAAATGGACATCAAGGTTACCGGCATTACCTCGCAGATCATGCGTGAGGCTATGGAGCAGGCCAATCGCGGCCGTAACCATATTCTGGACTGCATGAACGAAGCGATCACCGGATCGCGCGAGGCCATCAGCGAGTACGCGCCGCGCTTCTATACCCTGCAGATTCCGGTGGATAAGATCCGCGATCTGATCGGCCCCGGCGGCAAGGTGATTCGTGGAATCATCGAGCAGACCGGAGTGAAGATCGACGTCGAAGACAGCGGCAAGGTCAACGTTTCCTCCAGTGACCAGGTTGCCGCCGCCAAGGCATTGCAAATGATCGGCGACATCACCGCCACAGCCGAGATAGGGAAGACCTATCTGGGCAAGGTATCACGGTTGGCGGACTTTGGCGCATTCGTGGAGATCCTGCCCGGTACCGACGGCTTGCTGCACATCAGCGAAGTTGCCGAGCACCGCATCAAGGATATCCGCGATGAACTGAAGGAAGGCGATCAGGTCCTGGTGAAAGTGCTGTCCATCGAAGGCAACCGCATTCGTCTTTCGCGCAAGGCCATCCTCAAGGAGCAGCGCGCAAAGATGGAAGGCGGCACCGGCGAAGGCGCTATCAGCATCGAGGGCGGTGAGCCCGTAATGGAGATGGTGGTGGAGCCCGAAGAAGGCGAGCCAAACTTCAACCGCGTCGAAGGTGCACATGTCGGCGAAGGCGGCGCTCCGCGGGGCGATCGAGATCGCGGACCGGCCGGCGGCCGGCCTCGTCGTGGTGGCGGCGGTGGCGGACGTGGTGGCCCGCGCGGTGGCGGCCGCGGCGGCCCTCGCGGTGGCGGCGGAAGACGATAACTACCGCTTTATAGCAATTACAAAAGCCGGGGCGATGAGCCCCGGCTTTTGCTTGTGTGCCTGGGAACGAGGGCGTCCCGCCCTCCGGGCGGATGAATGCAGAAGCGCTGTGCCTTGGTCACCCCAGCCGTCCAGTCTTATCCAGTTCCCGATAGAAACCCAGGTCCTCTCCGCGCAGGAACTTGGTGATGTACAGAATCTGCCCATAGTGCATTGCGAAGTGCTCCAGCACTTGATATACCTCTTGAGAAATCGAATCCGCCCGCATTGTAAATGCAAATTGCCCGCGAGTGCCAAGGCTGCCATTTTGCGTAACCGGCGGCCCTGGTGACATAATCCTTTGCATCCGGAGATCGCAGATATGTTGAAGCGAATTTTTGTACTGGCGTGCTTATTCGTGACGGTTTATGACGGGGTGAATACCGCATTTGCACAAGACGCGACTGGTAACCGGTTGCGGAATTTTTACCATCAGCGCGAGGCCTCCCAATTGGCGCCGCTGCTCTCGCAGGTGTTGCGCTTTCCCACCGTCGCCGGAAACGAGCAGGCGCGGGGCGATCAGCAGCGGTGGCTGCGGGCAACGGGAGAGCAGTTGGGATTCACCGTGCGCGACGCCGGCCTGGTCACCGAGGTTGAGCTTGCCGGACCCCCGGATGGGCCGGTGCTGGGATTGGTGGTACACGGCGATGTGCAGCCGGTGAATACCGACGAATGGACCATTCCGCCGTTTGCCGGCACAGTGAGGGATGGAGTGGTGTATGGCCGCGGCGCCGCCGATGACAAGGGGCCGCTTGTGCAGGCGTTGCTGGCCATGAAGACGCTGAAAGATTCCGGCGCTCCGCTGACCCATACCATTCGTCTGCTGGTGGGCAGCGATGAAGAGAGCACCAACAGGGATATTACAGCGTATTTGAAGGACCACCAGCCGCCGTATCTCAGCCTGGTGCTCGATTCCAGTTTTCCGGTGGTCGTGGGCGAAAAAGCCTGGAATGCCCTCGAAGTGACGGCCAAGGAGCCTTATCAGGGGAAGCCGGGAGCAGGCGGAGGCATTGCGGCGCATTGGGCGGTGACGAATTTGGACGCCGGGTTGGCGCCCAGTATTGTGCCTTCGGAGGCGACTGCCCGCCTGCAATGGACCGGAGCGCCCGGCGGTATCGATTTAGCAATCGCGGAGTTGCAGCACTCGCCAATTCCTCCGGGTTACAAACTCGAAGTAAAGCGCACGGGTGAGGATGCGATCGAAGTGCGTGCCCGGGGACGGGCCGCGCACGCGGGAGTGAATCTCGAAGGCGGGCGCAATGCGCTGGTGTTGTTGTCCCGGGAGCTCGAACAGAAGTTACAACCCAGTGGCGCCGCCGACCTGCTGGCATTTGCCCGCCAAGCGGGAGTGGATTTATATGGGAAGGGTTTGGGGATCACGGCAAATGATCCGCTGTGGGGACGCTACGCCGTGAACGTAGCCACCATCAAGCCGGCTGAAGGCCAGGCCAACGCTCTAACCCTGACCATCAATGTTCGCAGCATCCCACCGATGCAAGGCCCGGAATTGCAGGCCGCGATGGAACAGCAGGTACAAGCCTTCAACCGCGCACGCCAAGCCTCGTTGACCAGCGGCGGATTCTTCGAAGACTCGGTGCTGGCCTTCGATCCCAATGCCAAGATCGTGAAGCGGCTGATGGCGGATTATGATCGCGTGACCGGAGAGAATGCGAAGCCGGCGATTTCGGGCGGAGGAACCTATGCCAAGCGCCTGCCAAACAGCATCGCCTTCGGCATGTGGTTTCCGGGGAAACCATATCCCGGACATGATGTCGACGAACAGATCAGCCTTGAGGATCTGAACCGCGGGGAGGACGTGCTGTTGGAAGCTTTGTCCGATATTGCCATGCATCCTCCGCTGGAAAAGCCATTCGAGAAATAAATCCGGCTGTGGTTTCAGGCTTCGCTTTGCATCCGTCCTGGGAGCGCAGGGATACTGCCGCAGTGGGGAACGCAGTTAGCTATCCTTGCGGTATAGGAGATCGCGCATTGCTTGTCTTCTCGCCGCGTTCTTTTCGCTCTCGCTATTGCGTTCGCCGGCGTCCAGGCGGCGCTTGGTGGCGGAATCAACCTCCTCGGAGGTACTGCACTCCGGGCAGCGATTGGCAAAGCCGGGTTTGTCCGGCTTGAGTTCAAACTCCTCAGAGCAGATCGCGCAGACTTTGATGGGAAAAGCCATAGTCAAAGCATTTTACTAGATGAGATATCACGGTCTCAAGAGGTGGATTTGCGGGTGAGCGCCAGCGGCCCGCGTAGCCAGGGGCCGGCACAAGAAAAACGCGGTCCCGTTTTGCGGGACCGCGTTTTTCTTGCAAATTCTAAGGTGTCAGCTCAGTGGCTGCCTGCCCAATTGCGCCGTTCGATGACCAGCTTTGGTTCGTAGGTCTGGCCCTTGGCCAAGCGGCGTTCTTCGCGGCGGTTAAGCCAGAGCATTACCGGTCCGGCGAAGCGCGAAACCAGTTTGGTGAAGGCGCCAAATTCCGCTTCCATGTCTCGGCGAAGCGCGTGCAAACGCTCACTGGCCCGGGCGTTCGTCTTTTTCAGCCGATGCTCCATGGCCCAGAGTGCGGCGCCGTAAGCTTTGCGCAGTTGTTCCGCTTCCTGGCTGAAACGCTCGCGAATGCGGGCGTCGGGATGCGACTTGTAGCGCTTCCAACCCTGGAAGGTGGTTTCACAGATGCGGAAGAGGCTGGGGCCATTCACTTCGAAATCGCGCCAGAAGGCCCAGTCGAGGAGCTTTTTCGATTGCTCCCGCGAAATGGCCGCGTGCTGGAAGTTGAACTTGAACTGCCCGTGAATGTCCGCCAGGTCGATATCGTCCAGCATCCGTCCTTCTTCGAGCATTTGCTGGTAGAGCGGTGTGCCCGGAACCGGAGTGTAAAGCATGAACTGATGGAAGTCCGTGTTGTGGGCGATAGCATGCTCGATCTCGGCGTGAATGTTTTCCGGCGTGTGATGTTCGAGGCCGACAATGGTGGAGCCGAGCAGTTTGATGCCGTGCTGCCGCAATTCCCTGGTGAGTTGCAAGGTATCGGTGCCTTCCAGCTTCTTGTACTGGGAATTCGGGGATTCCAGTCCCATCCACAGCCAGGAGACGCCCAGTTCCACCAGTTCGTCCATACTGTACTTGCGCAGGGCGTTGGCCGACGAGAAAACGTAAAACGACCAGGCCTTGTTATGCTGCTTCATCAAGGCCAGCAGTTCCATGGCGCGTACGCGGTTGAGCAGGAAATTTTCGTCCATGATGAAAAAGGACCGCGTGTGCATTGCGCGCTCCATCTCGCACATGACGTCGAACAGCTCTTTGCCGGTCTCGTAGAAGTTGGTGAATTTCCCTTTGCCGCCGAAGAAGGACGAAGTCGTGCAGAAATTGCAGCCCATGGGACAACCGACGGAAGGAATAATGGTCGCCGCCGTGGCGCCGTCTCTCTCGGGCGCCTTAAAGCCCATCACGCGCAAATCGTAGCCGGAGGTGATGTGGGGATGGCAAATCGGGGCTTCCGTGTCGTCGCCCAGATATTCCCGCATCCAGCGGATGCCTTCGCCCTGGACGATGTGGTCGGCGTCGATCATGTGCGACAGCCCCGGTACCGCGGCAACGTGGCCGCCGACGATGATCGTGGATTTCGGCGACAGTTTGCGCACCATGCGGCACATTTCCCGCACTTTGCCGACGTTCACGATGATTCCCGAGATCCCCACAATGTCATACTGCTGGGCGGTCAATTCGCGGGCAAACTCGTCGCGGGTAGGAAAGTCGAGCAGGGTCGAGGGGGCGGAGATGTTCTGCTGAATCATCATGATGCCCCAGGATCGATGGAACATGCGCAACGAGAATGAGCCCTGCGCACGCGTCACCTGATTGTGGTACAGCTCCATCGGGTTGATGGCGCGGCTGCCGAACTCGTCGTCGCGGGCATAGGGGCCAAATACGGAAGACAACAATATGCGGGCTTGGCTGCCTTTTGGATGTTTCTCCATCATAACCTCGTTTCACTTCCCTGGGCCTACGGCAGGTTTACAGCGGAACTGCAAAATATCCGGTCTACACAAGACCGTCATTTATGATAATCCGCCGGAGCGCGCCGTGGCCGAGAAATCGGCGTGCCCGGCAGGTTACGAAAGAGGAGCGGGGCCATGGCCCCGCTCCCGCGTCCTAAGCCGAAGCTTGTTCGCGAACCGCGCGCCGCACCCGCAGGCGCTGCATGCGCAGATCCAGAGTGCGTTCCAGATGTTGCAGGTCGCCCATTTCATCGCGCGTGACGAACGTGGAAGCGACGCCGGTTTCGCCGGCGCGCCCGGTGCGTCCGACCCGGTGCACGAAATCCTCCGCCATGGCGGGGAAATCATAGTTGATGACGTGCGAAACGTTGTCGATATGGATGCCGCGGGCAGCGACATCGGTAGCCACCAGAACGGTGAAACGGCCTTGTTGAAAGCCGCTCAACGCGGCGGTGCGCTGCGATTGCGAACGGTCGCCATGGATTGCCGTGGCGGCAAAGCCACCGCTGGCCAGCCGCTTGGCCACCCGCTCGGCACCGCGCTTGGTGCGCGCGAAGACCAGACTGCGGCCCGGCTTGGCGCTCAAAAGATGCTGCAGCACGGCCATCTTGTCTTCCGTCGGCACCTGCAAGGCTCGCAGTTCAATACTGCTGGCCGGTTTGGTGGTGGAGCCGAAAGCCAGTCGTACCGGATTGCGCATGGTGTCCGTCACCAGTTTGGCGACCGACGCTTCCAGCGTGGCGGAGAAGCAGAGGGTTTGCCGGTCCTGAGGCAACACGGCCGTGATACGCCGGATGCTGGGAACGAATCCCATATCCAGCATGCGGTCGGCTTCATCGAGCACCAGCGTGCGAATGCCGCGCAGGATCACCAGACGGCGGCCCATGAAGTCCTCAAGACGTCCGGGCGTGGCCACAATGAGGCGGGCTCCGGCGCGCAACGCGGAAAGCTGCGGTCCTTCGGAGACTCCTCCAACCAGTAATGCCGCCGCTTTTTGCTTGCCGCGAAGCGCGTTAAATTGCTCGGCCACTTGCATGGCCAATTCGCGGGTAGGAACCAGGACTAGGGCCTGAGGGCCGGGGGCCGAGGTTTTAAGCAGTTGCTCCAGGATGGGGATGAGGAAGGCCAAAGTCTTGCCGGTTCCGGTTTGCGCCGTCGCCAGAATGTCTTTGCCTTCGAGAGCTGGAGGAATTGCCGCTGCCTGTACCGGGGTGGGAATAGAAAACTGACCTGCCGACAATCGCTCCTGCGTGCAGGAAGAGAGGGGCAGTTCTGAAAAACTCATCATGTATTGTTCTTAAACTTTCATGCTGGCGGGGCAGTTGCAAGATCCCTTGATGTTCACCGCTCTAGTGGTCAATCGCGCCGCCAATTCTGGTAGATGTACGCTTACAGGACGGAGGGTTCAAAAGGGGCTTCTGGCCAGTGATGGGACCGAAAACACCACGCACAACCGTGGAACTAAGCGTCATACGCAGTATAGCACACTTCTCACTCCCGCACCCCAGAACCTGCGTCTTTGGACGGCAGGTTCCGCGGTGCGGGTATGATTCATAACCTTCCCGGACGGCTCCTGGCACAACAACGGCCGGGAGAATCAAGCAAAACAGGCCCGGCAAATCACCGGTTACCAGCGCGGTTCGCGCGGCTGGCGGGCATGCCCACGATAGTCGTCGCGGCTGAAACGCGAGCCGCCACGGCCCCCACCCCCACCGCTGCGCTCCGTCTTCGGGCGCGCTTCATTCACGGTCAACGCACGTCCACCGGAATCCTT
>CAZUCM010000014.1:0-19514 GCA_964619235.1 uncultured Terriglobales bacterium | reverse complement strand
TTTTCGTGCCAAACAAGGGCAACTCGCCCAACAGTGGGGCGAACGCGGCAATGCGGAACTGGCTGCCTCCCAAGCCGCCGCGGCAGTGAAGTCTTTCCGTACGGCGCTGCTCTATGCCCGGGACAACGAGGATTATCGCTTCAAACTGGCCAAGGCGCTGGCGGATGCGGGCAAGACTGGCGAAGCGGAGGCGTACTTCAAAACTCTATGGGAAAGCGAACCGGAGAACGCCATGGTCAATCTGGAACTGGCCCAGCTTATGGTACGCAAACACGACGATGCCGATGCCGTGCGGTTTTTTCATGGTGCAATCTACGGCATCTGGTCCGACGAGCCCGCGCGTCGCCGCAATGAAGTACGCCTCGAACTCATCCATTTTCTGATTGCGCACTCGGCAATGCCACAAGCTGATGCCGAGCTCATCGCGCTGGATGCGGAATTGCCCGATAACGCCGATGCCCATAAGAGCATTGCCGATCTCTTCATGGAAGTGCAGGATTATGGCCGCGCGCTTGCCGAGTATCGGCGCGCTGCCACCGGTGAGAGCCCGGATGCCGCCGCCTTGGCGGGCGCCGGCCGGGCAGCGTTTGAACTCGCGCAATATCGATTGGCGCGGCAGTACTTTGAGAAGGCGCTGACGCGTGGGGCGAAAGAACCGTGGATTACGGAACTGGATGAGGTGGTCGACGCCGTACTCCTCCTCGATCCCTACGCGCCGCGACTTACGGACCAAGAGCGTCGCGCTCGCGTGATCCAAGCATTCAACCAGAGCGGCGCTCGGTTAGCGCAATGTGGAGCCGGCAAGGGGACGCCGTTTGCAGCGGGGCAGGCCGCGAATTCTTCCAGCGCGGGCGCGGCGTCCGTACCGATGAGTGAGGAGCAAAAGGAATATGCCGAGTGGCAGCAGCTTGGAACGAGGATCACGGAGCGCGACTTATACCGCAATCTCAATTTCGTGGACCAGGCGATGGATTTGGTATTTCGGATTGAGCGGCAGGCCGGGCCGCAATGCGGGCCTCAGACATCTGCCGATATAGCGCTAGGCCTGATTGCCCGCCAAAGGGAAGGGAGTTAAGCGATGATCGACTCCGAGCGGCCGCAGCCGCCGAGAGGGGCGGGATTGCCGGTTTCCGGGGAGCAGGAGTTGGCCGGCGGCGGCAAGGGAGGGGGGCTACGCCGGTTTGCGTTCGGCGAAGATCATTTTTTCCTGCCGCTTGCGATTTTTATCGGCGTCCTGTCCGGTTTGGCGGTGGTATGCTTCCGCATTGCCATCGAGTGGAGCCGGATCCTCCTATTGGGATCGAGTCTGGTTCCGTCGCACACGCGGATTTTGCTGGCTCCGACGCTCGCAGGTCTGGTGGTTGCAGTGTTGGTAATCTGGGTGTTTCCGGCGGCGCGCGGCAGCGGAGTCAACCAGACGAAGGCCGCACTCTACATATACAACGGATATATTCCCCTGCGGACTGCCATCGGAAAGTTCATTACGTCGGCCTTGGCCATCGGGGCCGGCCACTCCCTGGGGCCGGAAGATCCTTCTCTGCAAATCGGAGCCACCTTGGCTTCGGCTCTGGGGCGCCGCTTGCAGCTCTCGCGTGAAAAACTGCGGCTCTTGGCGCCGATGGGCGCGGCCGCCGGGCTGGCAGCGGCATTCAATGCACCGATTTCAGCGGTACTGTTCGTAATCGAGGAGGTCATTGGACGCTGGAGCGCCGGCATTCTCGGGGCGGTCGTGCTCTCTGCCGTTTCCAGCGTCATTGTAAGCCGCTGGTTTCTCGGTTCTGAGCCGCTGTTTCGTATCCCTCCCGTTCAGATCCTTCGTCCCGCCGAACTGCTCGCTTATGCCGTGCTCGGCCTGATCGGGGGCATCGCTTCTGTTGTCCTTGCACGTGGCATCGCTATCCTGCGACCTCGCCTCAAGGCGGCGCCGAGTTGGACCTATTACCTTCAGCCCGCGGTTGCCGGTTTTCTGATTGGGGTTATCGCCCGGCTTGGTTTTCCGCAAGTCATGGGCGCCGGCTATGACTCCATCGACCAGGCGATGCACAACCAATTCACATGGGAGGTGCTCGGGGCGTTGGCGGGCCTGAAGATTTTGGCGACCACGCTTTCGTTTGTCAGTGGCACTCCCGGGGGAATGTTCGCGCCTACGCTCTTTATCGGTGCGATGCTCGGGGGCGCGGTTGGAGGGGTGGAGCGTCTGTTTTTTCCGGCCTTGACCGGGACGGTAGGAACGTACGCGCTGGTAGGCATGGGGGTCCTGTTCGCCGGCTTTTTGCGCGCGCCCATGACTTCCGTGTTTATGGTGCTGGAGGTGAGCGGCAACTACTCCATTATTGTGCCGGTGATGATCGCGAATACCCTCGCGTATTTGATCTCTCGCGCCTTCGTGCCGGTGCCGATTTTCGATCTTTTGAGCACTCAGGACGGTCTGGAATTGCCGTCCATGGAAGAACAGAGGGAAATCGCGATTGTCCGGGTCGAAGACGCACTTCGTCAGGCCCCCCTGACGGTTGCCAACGAGCATGAACCGATCGCGCGTGTGCTTGACCGCATGGCGAGGGAGGGAGGCGACGTTGTCCTGGTGCATCGTGGCAGGTTGCAATGGAGCGCCGTGACCAGGAAAGAGATGACCGATCTGCTCAAAACCGGAGGGGAGGGAGTTTTCGTGGGGGCGGCCGCCCCTTCCGCTCCGCTTCCTTACTTCTATCCGGACCATCCGTTGCACTTGGCGCTTCCGTATCTTTACGAATTTCACCTGTTGCCGGTGGTGAACCGGGCAAATGCTGATCAACTGGAGGGTGTGCTTACGTTGGAAGACGCGCTTCGCGCGTTCCGGCGGGTAGACGAGGCGGACCGGGAAAGTCAGCCATGGGAACGATGAGTGCTTGCGGAGTTTGCCAACTGACAATCGGCCACATAACGAGATCGCCAGGATAGCGTAGTCTGGGCATACACCAGAACCAGATCCTGTTGTCCGTGTACCAGCCTGTCGAATACCTGGACCTACGCCTGGGCCTTTCGACGGTGCTGGCGCCGGCCTTGTATAATCGCCCCGGGTTGACTTATGAACAAGATTTGCCGTGTACTGTGTTGTCTCTTCCTGCTCACCGGCCAGGCCGTTTTCCTGTATGCGGTTCAAGCGCAATCCAGCCAGCCAACTGCTAATTCGCAGGCGAGTCCGCCAGAGCAGCCGGCGCAACCAATACCCGTTATAGATGGCGAGGCCGGGCCCTGCTCGCTGGATCTGACCGTCGCCGATGCCAACGGCAGGCCTGCCCCTGCTGTTAATGTCAAGGTTCACATCGGATATGGCTTTGCCGGTGTCCGCAGGCTCGATCTGGAAATAGGCACCAATGCCGCCGGCAAAGCGAGATTCATTGGACTTCCTGCGAGCGTGCATCGTCCCCCACTGCAGTTTAATGCCTCCAATGGCAAGTTTTCGGGCATGGTAGTTTACGATCCGGCAGACGAGTGTAACGCCAAACACGACCTCGTGCTGGACAAGCCTATACCGCAGCCGGCGAGCGGCGGCGAGTAGCTGGTAGGTAACCATGGGAGATGATCCCGTGAATTCGAATTGCGCAACTATTCTGGCTCATGCTTTTCGGAAGAACACCGTGGGGAGTGTGCGTTCAATTTGACGGACAAATGTTGAGTGCTATTGACGACGGCATCGGCTGGATTGAGCAAGGCAGCCGCTTCTTCCCGGTACTCTTTGCGTTTCCACGTCAGCAGAATAAGGAACACGGCAATCAGCAACAAAGCCGCGATTTCCCATTCGTGGCGGCGGATGTTGGTCATCCAAAGCTCCAACCCATGCCCCAGAAAGTATCCTGCCAAACCAACCGAAACTGACCATAGCAATGCTCCAGCGGCGTTGACAATGGAGAATCTGGCGCGCCGCATGGCCACCGCGCCGCAGGCCACGGGGATCGCAACCCGGAATCCCCACATAAACCGCGAGAAAAGCAAAAGCAATGCGCCTTGGGACTGAATCCAGACCCGCAAGCGTGCCAGCCGGTGGTCACTCTCCGCCTTCTGCCGGAACAGGTCTTCCCCTTGGGCGCGAGCGACACGATAGTAAAACTCGTTTGCCATGGTGGTTGCGGCTGCGGCTATCAGAATGACCAGCCACAAGCGCAGATAACCGCGATGGGCGAGGAATCCCGCGGTGATCAGCGTGGCATCGCCTTCCACAATACTGCCCACAAAGAGCGCTACATACGCGTATCTGAGCAGCACTGCCGGCATGACAAGAGTATTGAAATGTATTCCGGGATTCGCGGGCATTCGTCGAGTGATATTATCGTCGGTCGCTGGTTTCAAAGGCAAGGTGCGCCTTGCATGGATCTTTTCGGCGCATTCTTTTCGGACTGGCGGGCACGCCGGCCTTGTCGTCTCGCATGAGTGGCCTGACGATCCTCCCCGGAGTGGCGACTGCCACGGCCGTCATGCCGCCCTTGGCCATCATCGGATACGGTGTGAGCACCGGACGATGGGGGGCACGGGGCGCATTGATATTGTTCTTTACCAGGCTTTTGTCGGCAAAGTTGCCGGAAGAGGTGGAGGTTCCCAATAACTCAGTATCCCGTTATGCCGCGGAGTCGCGCACGTTATATTCCGCCCATTCGCCGCGCAACTGCAGCGAGTGCAATATGTGCGACCGCGTGACGATACCCGCAACCTTCCCATCGATCAGGACGGGCAATTGGTTCACGTCCTCTCGAACCATGGTCTCCAACGCTTCTCCAGCCGGCATATCCGGCGAGACAAAGTGAATGCGGTTGGCCGGTCGCATGGCATCCCGGACGTGCTTCTCCGGCCAGAGCTCGACGGCAATCAGGCGCACGTCCTGGGGTGTGATCAGCCCCACAATGCGGTCATGTTCAAGCACGAAATAACATCGCCTCCCGGTTCGCAGCAATTCGCGCATGAACTGGTCGAGAGGCACATCGGATGAGATCGACGGATAACTGTTGGACATAAGGTCGAGCACGCGCAATCCCGCCAGGAGCTTGCCCATCTGGGACTGCATGTAACTGGCGCCGGCAGCCTGCAACAAGAACCATCCGATAAAGGCTATCCACAGCGCCCCGATTCCCGCTCCGGCAAAAAACCGGATTACTCCGTAAGCGATGAACAGGACCGCCACGGCTTGTCCTATCCGGGCTGCAATCATAGTCGAGCGCCTGGCGTCGTTCGTGATCCACCATACAATTGCCCGCAGAACCCGGCCGCCATCGAGGGGGAAGCCGGGGATCATGTTGAACGCGCCCAGCAAGAGGTTGATATACCCCAGCCAGACGAGAATGGCCAGTCCGGGGCTGGCAGGAGTGGCTCCGGGAAGCCACCCGAAAAGCCAGGCAACGGCCAGCAGTCCCAGCCCCAATACTCCGCTGGTAATAGGGCCTGCAATTCCCATCCAGAATTCCGTGCTGGGATTGGAGGGCTCTCCTTCGATCTGGGCCATGCCGCCGAGCAGGAAGAGCGTGATCTTGTGGATGGGAATTCCTCGCGCTTTGGCCACCATTGCATGGGACAATTCGTGGGCGAAGAGACCGGCAAAAAATAATATGCACGTCAACATGGCAGCAGTCCAGATTACGGTCTCGCCCCAGGATGGGTTGGTGGCGTGAAATTGCGCAGCTAAAGAAAACGTAATCAGCAGGGCTATGATCAACCAGCTATAGTGCAGACCCAACTCCACTCCAAATACAGTAGCCAACTTGATCTGCGATTTCATTGCGAACCTCCGGAATTTTGAGGGCTGGTGCCTCCGCAGCTTATCTTTATCTCGACTGACGTGGGGGCTGGAGCCGCAACCAGCGGCAGTGGCACTATCGTAAGATGCCTTCCTGGGATGATGCTGCTGGCTGGAGAATATGGTTTTTGCGGCTGTGTTTGCGCCAGTGCCGGCTAAAGCGGTCCGGCGAAACCGCGCGATATAGTTCTGGTGCAACCCGATGGGCTCTCTCGGGGCTCGGGCCCCGGGCAATCAGGGCCGCCTCTGATAACACGGTGAAAACCAGCACCGCGCCGCTCTCCGTCTTGTCGGCAAGATCAGGGCGGGATTTTATTCGGCCCTTTGTGCCTAGCGGAATGGTGTGGGCGATCTGGGCGGGGGATCAGACGAAACAGCACTGCGTGGTGCGGATGGGAACTCGCGATTCGTTCCAAGCGGCAATGTGTTTCCCGGCCCGTTTTCGAAAAGGCCATTCCCTAAGTACTTGCGGTTGCCCGCTAAAGCACGTACACAGCCAACGCCATTGATCCGGCAACCCTGGATCTTGCATACGCATCAAAGAAGCAGAGCTGAGGATTTCAAATTGGGGGGGATCTTTTGCGCGAGGACGTTTGGAATGCCTTGTCCGCGAGTGGTCGTCTGGAAGCAGCACGCAAGCTGCTGGATGACCTAAAGGCTTCATGGGATATGCTTTCGGTGGCACACCGTTGTGCAGTGCGGACCTCCATCCGTGAATCGTCAATTCCCTCGGCCAAATCGAATCGTAAGCCAGACGCTTTGAAGCCTTTGCAGAGTGCACCTGAGCATGGTGCGGTACTAGTTGGGCGAATCTAGATTCCTTGGCATCGTGATGCCGATTTCCGCGGCAATTGCTTCCCGACCAATGCAACGCGGCCTATGGCCTCGCGTGTCAGCCTCCTTATTTGTGCCATGGCGGAGTTTCCTGCATCTATAAATATGCTTCAGGGCAAGGAAGTGTTTTGATCGACACTTATGGTTGTCCGGTTCAATGAGTGCTGATTTTCGTAGCAACGATTGACTTCTGGAGGTAAGGATTACCCATGTTTTCGGAGGCTCAAGCATCAGCGAAGCCGGTTCTCTCGTGTTGTCTCGCGCTGACGGGAAAACAACAGAGCCGGCTATTGCAGGACGTCGAGCTATCGGTCGCCGGGTGCCCGATTTGTTTCAGGCATTCCATTCTTCAGGGGTGCTGAGAATGTCAGAGGACGCGCGCTTTCTCGCCGCATTCCGCTCCAGCCCTGGAGCCATTGGAATCTCGGACCTTTCCCAAGGTGGGCGCTTGCTCGATGTAAACGAGAGCTGGGAGAAACTTACGGGCTATACCCGCGTCGAGGCGCTGGGACGTTCGACAGTCGAGCTGAATATCGTGTCCCCCCATACCTTTGGGCTTTTCCGACAGCGCTTGCAAACGGACGGGCGTATCCGGGAGTTTGAGTTTCAGTTTCGGCGAAAGGATGGCAGCACGGGGACAGGATTGCTGTCTTCGGAGTTGCTGACGCTGGAAGGGAAGCACTGTGCCGTTACGACGACCATCGATATTTCCGAGCGCAAGAAGGCGGAAGAGTCGCTGCGAGGCAGTGAAATCCGGTTCCGTACTATCTTCGATCTAGTTCCGTTTCCGTTGTCGATTTGCGATCTCGAGGGACGGATTCTCGATGTAAATGCGGTGTACTGTCAACGCTGTGGGTGTACCAGCGAGGAACTCAAGGGTCACTTTCTTTCGGAAGTTATGGAAGTTCGTTACCCGGAAAGCAAGGAGTCGGAAACCGTTCCAGTTTTGGAGTACCTGCGAGCGGCGTTACGGAGCCCGGTAGAACTCGTCACACATCCCCTCGCCGGTGGGAGCCGCCATCACGTCCTGATCTCTGCTGTCCGGTTAACTCTGAACGGGAAGCCTTGTCTTGCGACCTGCGCCGCCGACATTACGGAGTTGCGGCAGGTGGAACGGGAATACCGCCACGCGCAGAAGATGGAGGCTGTGGGCCGCCTGGCCGGAGGCGTCGCTCACGATTTCAATAACCTGCTGACGGTGATAAACGGGTACAGCGATCTGGCGCTGAAGCAATTACCGGCGCAGGATCCGCTGCGTCCAGCAATCGGAGAAATCCGCAAAGCGGGCGAACGGGCGGCGGGCTTGAGCCGTCAGCTTTTGACCCTGAGCCGCAAGCAGGTGGTCGAGCCGCGGCCCATCGACATCTCCAAGATGATCCGGGACTCCCGTGGCATGCTGGAAAGACTTGTCGGCGAGGACGTAAAGATTTCCGAGGAATTGTCAGCGGTCGGCATGGTGAAGGCCGACCCCGACCAGATGAACCAGATTCTTATGAATCTCGTTGTGAATGCCCGCGATGCGATGCCGGAAGGCGGGCGCATTGCCTTGCGCGTTTTGCGGTTAGAGCTGGAGCAAGCGCCAGCGTGTGCCTTCCTCAGCGTCAAAGCCGGCCCGCATGTTGTGCTGGAAGTCTCCGATACCGGGGTTGGCATGAGCCAGGAGATCCAGGCGAAGATTTTTGAGCCCTTCTTCACCACCAAGAACGAGAGAGGCACGGGATTGGGGCTGGCCACGGTTTATGGGATCGTGCATCAGGCGGGAGGTTGGATCGCCGTGGAAAGCAGCCCCGGCCAGGGAACCACGTTCCGCATCGGTTTTCCCGTGGTTGCCGAATCCCCTGCCGAAGTAGGCACGCCGGAAGCGCCGGTTGCGCAACCCCAAGGAGCGGAAACCGTTCTTGTGGTCGAGGATCGGGCGGAGGTGCGGAAGCTGGCGATAGTTTCCTTGCGGTCCTTTGGCTATCGGACGCTCGAGGCGAGATCGGGAGAAGAGGCGTTGCATCTGGCTCAAAACTATCCCGGGCCGATCCACTTGTTGCTTGCGGATGTCATCATGCCGGAAATGAACGGGCGGCAATTGGCGGACCGACTGCAGGCCATCATCCCCGGCACGAAAGTGCTGTTTATGTCCGGCTATGCGGGGGAACGAGTCTTGCGTCATGGCTTGCTAGCGCCGGGGATGGAATATCTGCAGAAGCCGTTTACGCCTGAAATACTGGCACAGAGAGTGCGTAAGCTTTTGGGCGAACCACGTGCCGGGGCCAAGATCCTCGTGGTGGACGGCGAAGAAGAGATCCGCACGTTTCTTGCGGCCGTACTGCAGGCGGGCGGATACAAGGTGGTGACGGCGCGAGACCGGGGAGCCGCCCAGGACGCGGCTAAGAAGGAGCGCTTCGATATCATGATTGCCGAGGTGGGTGTCTGGCGCTCCGGCGATACGGAACTCATTCCAGCGCTTCGCCGCCATTGTTCCGGGCTGAAAGTAATCGCGATCTCGGGAGTGCAAGGCGGCCCCGATCACCAGCTTTGGCAAGATTTGGGAGCCGATCTGGCACTGCAAAAGCCAATCAGCCCGGACCTTTTGCAGGCGGCCGTACGCGACCTACTGGCCCGAGAGTAGGGGAGAGAGCCGGATGATTCCTGCAGAACCGGTAGTATTCGTCGTTGACGACGACCTGACCATACGCAAGCTCGTGGCGAGGTGGCTCGGCCTAGCCGGTTTTCAGGTGCGGCTTTTCGCATCGGCCGAGGAATTTCTGTGCGAGTACCAGAGCCCGGCCGTTGGCTGCATCGTGCTCGATGTCGACTTACCCGGGTTGGATGGCTTGGGGCTGCAGCAGCGGTTGGTGGCGGAACAGACCGTCCTGCCTATCGTCTTCATCACCGGGATGGGAGACGTTCCTATCAGCGTTCAGGCCATGAAAACCGGCGCAGTTGATTTTCTGACCAAGCCCTTGAATGAAGAGGCGCTTCTGGACGCCGTGAGCTCCGCCTTGGCACGGAGCCGACGGACATGGTTAGAGCATCAGGATTTGACCAGCCTGCGGCAACGTTTTGAGGCTTTGACGCCGAGGGAAACAGATGTTCTTCGCCTGGTCGTAGCCGGTATGCTCAATAAGCAAGTGGCTGCCGAATTGGGCATTGCCGAAAAAACGGTGAAAGTCCATCGCGGAAGAGTTATGAGCAAGCTGAAGGCGCAATCTCTCGCCGAACTCGTGCGCTTGTACGAGAAAGCCGGCTGATACAAACGTTACGCCGGATCACCGCGGTACTAAGTCTGCTGGAATAGAGGATTTCCCCAATCGCTGCGGAACTGGATGTTGCATTCGGCAGCGTCGTTTCTGCGGTTCCCCCTTGCCCTGCTTCCGTTAAGAAGCAATCGCGAAATTGCAGTAGGACCATGGTCCTATGCAGGAACTGTGCTGCCAGTCGATAAGCATATTGGAAGCCGGATGAGCAACGATCGTCCGGTGTGTTGGCCGTTTATGTTTCCCGAACGGCAGAGCACGTCGAAAACGTGGAGGACGTATGAAGCTCAGACTCAAGTTATGTGTTGTTGCCGCAGCGGCTCTGGTACTACCGGCCATGTCGTATGCGCAATTCAATTTCAACCTCGCAGGAGAACAGGTTCAGGTACACAGTTTTGCATCGCAGGGATTTGCCAAGTCAGACGAGAACAATTTTCTGACCATGAATACCGAGTCCGGCAGCTTTGCCCTTACCGACGGCGGGGTCAATATGTCCAGCCAACTGACGGACCGGTTCCGCATCGGCGCGCAAATGTATTTCCGCAATATCGGCCAGTTGGGCCAGTGGAATCCCAAGCTTGACTGGGCTCTCGCCGACTACCGCTTCAATCATTGGTTTGGCGTTCGCGCCGGCAAGGTGAAAACCGTGCTGGGGCTGTACAACGACACCCAGGATATCGACGCCCTGCAGACCTTCGCCCTGCTGCCACAGGGGATTTATCCGGTGGATCTGCGCGACAACTTTGTCGCCCATACCGGCGTGGATTTCTATGGCGAAATCCCGGCGTTTGGGAAGAGCAACGTGAGATATACGGTCTACGCCGGAATACGGTCGGACGATCCCGATGGCGGTTATTACTACGGGGCCAAGGCCGCCGGAACGCCATTGAGCAGTTTGGGAGGTAATGCCACCGGTCTGGATCTTCGGTGGGAGACGCCGGTTCATGGCTTGACTGTAGGGATTTCGCAGATGGCCATTACCGCGCATGCGACAGGTAACTTTACCAAGCTGAAGAATGCGCCTTACTTCTTGTTCAGTCGCAAGCCGGAAGAGATTACCTCAATCTACGTGGATTACACAGTGGGGAAATGGCATATGACCGGCGAAGCCCGGCGCGACAAAGCCACGCGCGAAGCCACCGTCATGGGGAACCCGGTCCTGGTGTCGGATCCCAGTACCTTGGGTGGGTATGGCACAGTGGCTTACCGGGCCACCAAATGGGTAGAACTGGGCACCTATCATTCGTGGTTCTACGTGGATCGGCCGCGAACTGCCGGTTCGGCGGCTGACCATATCTTCGATCAAGCGGTTACTGCGCGTTTCGACCTCAACAAGTTCTGGTACGCGAAGCTTGAGGGCCACTTTATGAACGGATATGGGGATACCTATTCCTCCCACGGTTTCTATACCGCGAATAACCCGATGGGCTTGAAGCCCACCACCAACATGATTCTGATCCGGACTGGCGTCAGCTTCTGACCGCGAGTGGATGATACGAAGGAGATTTGGTATGAAACGAGCAAGCTTTCTCATGATCGCGATGCTGGCCGCTTCGGCGCTGGCTTCGGCGGCGGAACTCAAAGTGATCGCCAATGCCAGCGTGACCACGACTTCGGTTTCCGCCGACGAGTTAAAGAGTGTTTATCTGCAGAGCAGCAGCTCATTGAGCGACGGCTCGCACGTGCAGCCGGTTCTCGCGAAAAAAGGAGCGGCGCACGAGGCATTTCTCAAAGACTATCTGGGCAAGAGCGACTCGGCCCTGCAGACCTATTACCGCAGTCTGGTATTTTCCGGGAAGGGATCCATGCCGAAAGAATTCGGTAGCGATGCCGAAATTGTAGCTTATGTAGCCAGGACCAAAGGCGCGATCGGCTATGTCGGTGGCTCCGCTGACGCTGCCGGGGTGAAGGTTCTGGCGGTAAAGTGAGCTCTTAAGCCCGGGCGCTGTCCGGAGAGGAACAAATTCCCATGAGTACACTTAGCATTAAGAATCGCATCCGATTGTCCATTGCGGTATTAGTGGCAGGATACGTAGCTCTCCTGCTGCTGGTGCAATGGACCGGCTCGCGGACCCAGGCGTACATGGATATCGCCTCGGGCTCCTTGTTCCCGGCAACCTTGGACAGCCAGGAGGCGAGTGCGGCATTCCAGAAGTTGACCAAAAGCTACTCCGACGCCGTTCTCGTGCTGGATCAAGGCGCCCTGGCGCAAGCCGGGGAGTCCGCGCAGGCGGTGACCGGGGCCCTGGAATCGGTTCGGCGGCACGCCGGGTTCAGTCCGGAACGCCAGAAGCAGGTCTCCGAACTGCTGGGACGGTTTACCGACCTGAATATGCGTTCGCGGACCGTGTATGCCGCCATCATCGACAATAAGGGGTCCATGTCGGAACAGACGCAGGCTGCCATGGCTTCGCTGGCCCAGGATAACCAGCGAATGGAAGAATCGCTGCATGAGCTGCGGGCAACCCTCTCCCGCGATTTTCTGGATCAATTGGACGGCGTGACCATCTGGACCCATCGGCAAAGAGTGTTTGGATGGGTACTGTTCCTGCTGGTCGCTTCCTGTGCCGTGTGGATCACAGTGATGGTCGAACGCCGGGTCTCGCATCCGCTGGAGCGCCTGACGGTGCGCCTGAAGGATATTGCCGAGGGCGAGGGTGACCTGACACAACGCATTCCTGTTACCTCCGCGGACGAAATCGGGGAGCTGAGCCACTGGTTCAATACCTTCATTGAACACCTGCAGAATGTGATGCGGCAGGTGACCCAGGGCGCGGAGCAGCTGGCCAGTGCCAGCGAGGAGATCTCGGCCTCGGCGACGCAGATGGCCGAGGGTTCCGAAACGCAACAGGGCCAAACCCAGCAGATCGCGACCGCGATGCAGGAGATGGCGGCCTCGGTGTCTCAAGTTTCCAGCAACTCCAATCAGGTGGCCGATAACGCTGGGCATGCGGCCAACGACGCGCGGGACGGCGGTCGCGTGGTTGATCGGGCAGTCGAGATGATGCATCAGGTCGCAGAGGCCGTCGGCACCGTCGCCCAACAGATCGGCGAACTTGGCAGACGTTCCGATCAGATCGGGAAAATCGTAGGGGTGATCGACGAAATTGCCGATCAGACCAACCTGCTGGCATTGAATGCTGCGATTGAAGCCGCACGCGCCGGCGAACAGGGCCGCGGCTTTGCCGTAGTGGCCGACGAAGTACGCAAACTTGCGGAGCGTACCACCAAAGCCACCAAGGAAATCGCTGAGATGATCAACTCCATTCAGCAGGAGACCAAAGCGGCCGTGGTGGCGATGGAAGAGGGCACGGCGCAGGTGGAGCATGGGGTCGTTGCCACCAAGGAAGCCGGAGTTAAATTGCGGCAAATCATCAAGGGTTCCGAGCAGGCGGCGGAGATGATTACCCAGATCGCGACTGCCGCCAACGAGCAGGCCAGCACGACCGAACAGATCAACAGCGGCATCAATGAGATTGCCCGCATTTCTAATGAATCCGCTTCCGGGGCCAAACAGTCCGCAAAAGCCTGTGAGGAACTGAGCCATCTGGCGCTCGATCTGCAAGGATTGATCAGCCGGTTCAAGGTCCAGGAGGGCGAGACCGGACAGCAGCTGAGGCGAACCGGAAGGAACAACGCGGCACGCCTTCGCGACCGTACTTCCGCCGAACTGTGTCCACCACGGAATTATGAGTACGCCGGGACTGCGCCTGCGCGGTATCAATAAGGGCGAACGGACGGGCCGCCGCCCTTGGGCGGCCCCTGGTAATTGCGCTGGTCATGCCGGAAAGGATTTGACCTTTCGATCGGCAGCGGCAAGAGAGACCTTATGGAGCTTTTTTCGTCGACGGAAGAAGCTACTGTCTGGGTTCGGCGACCTAGACATTTATGCCGGAAGATTCCGAAAGAGCCTCACCGACGGCTTGAATGGAGCAGCCGGAGCGCCTGCAATGAAATAAACGGTTCAAGGCGGCCCAGTCCAATGGGGGACTATGAGATGACTGAGAATGCGGCGGGCATAATCCAGACAAATTACGCCGGCGCGACGGCGGAGGTGCTGCAGCTGGTGAGTTTCCAAGTGGGCCACGAAGAATTTGGCATGGACATTCTTAAAGTCCAGGAGATCATCCGCACACAGAATCTGACGCGCGTTCCCAACCTGCCGGACTTCGTGGACGGAATCATCAATCTGCGGGGCCGGGTGATCCCTGTAATCGGCTTGCGCAAGTGCTTCGGGTTGGTTGCCCGCCAAGAGGACAAAGACCGCCGCATCGTAGTTGTGGAGGTGAACGGCATGATTCTGGGTTTTGTGGTGGACAGCGTCTCGGAAGTATTGCGCGTGCCGCACGAAGCGATCGAACCGCCTGCGAAGCTCGGGAAGGCGGCGCGTGATTATATTTCTGGTATCGCGAAGCTCGATAGCCGGTTGCTTTTGCTGCTGGACTTAGACCGCCTGATGAGTGAAGCAGAGCGGATGGACTGCATGAGCGCGATGACGGTCCATTAGTCCAGCTATGTCGTTTTGCGGGGGCCGAAGGACCCGTCCTCAGCGAGTCGAAGGATTTCCAACGAAATACGTAAAGCGAGAAATGGTATTTCAGGCGGGGACGACGAGACTCGAACTCGCGACTTCTGCCGTACCAGGGCGACATTTGCCCGTAACTGATTGAACCGCGACGGCACTTACAGCAAGCTCTGGCGTCGCCAGGCGTTCCCAGGAACGGCTAGTGGACCCGAATCGGACCCAAACAGGGTTTAGGGGCCAGGCGCCCTTCGCACTACCACACAGTCTCCCACTGCAACGAGCATGCTCGCTATTAGGTTTTGCCTACTTCCTGGCTGGAGAATATGGCACTTGCGGGTGTGTTCACGCCAGTGCGGTCCGGCGAAACCGTGCGATAAAGTGCTGGAGCAACCCGATGGGCTTCCTCGTTGATCGAGCCGCGGCAATCAGGGCCGCCTCAGTGAAACCGGAGTAAGCCAGTACTCCGCGCATTTTTTTTCAGCACGCACCGGCCGCTTGTCCCAAGAGTCAGGCTGGAAGTATTTACCTCACGGGCGGGCTGTCCTTGAAACTCGGCGCTTGTGCCGCAGCATAGCTGTAATCATTCGTACTCTGGATCGGGGGTAGCTTATTCTCCACGGCATGTCTCCGGCGGGGGCGGGAAGTCACATCTTCCATCTTAAAGCGGGCGATCAATTCGTGCAGTTCGCGGGCCATGTTGCCGAGTCTTTCCCCCAACTGCACAGCGGCATCGGCGCCGGAACTGGACTTGTGCATCACGGCGGCGACGCGTTCGGCGTTGCTCCGGATTTGTTCCGTCGCGCTGGCCTGCTGAGAGGCGGCGGTAGCGATTTGCGAAACCATGTCGCCCACTTGCCGGGCGGCGTCAATTATTTCGCTCAGGGAGGCATTTGCCTGATGGGTGGTCTCTACGCCATGGCTGACCTCTTGTTTGCCGGCGTTCATGGTTTCCACCGCGGTCTTGGTTTCCGACTGTACCCGGGCAATGGTTTGAGCGATTTCCTTGGTGGCCTTGGTGGTGCGTTCCGCCAGCTTGCGGACCTCGTCGGCCACCACGGCGAAGCCGCGGCCATGCTCCCCGGCGCGCGCGGCTTCGATGGCCGCGTTCAACGCCAGCAGATTGGTCTGATCGGCAATTTCATCGATCACGGCCACGATCTTGCCAATCTGGTCCGAGCTGCTTCCGAGTTGTTCGATGCGGCTGGCGGTAGCTTCCACCGATTGGGCAATCGAGCGCATGGTACCCGAGGCTTCGTTCATCACGGCTCCGCCTTGGCCGGCAGTGGTCGCCGCGCGGCCGGCGGCCTCCGCCGCCTGCTCCGAGTTCTGCGCCACCTGGGTGATGGTCGCCGCCATCTCCTGCACCGCGGCTGCCACCTGGGCGATCTGGTCGCCGTTGTCGTTATAGTTCTTCGCCGCCCGTGTGCCGATGCCGTGAATTTGCTCGCCGGCGTCGGCTACGCTGGGCACTTGCTGTGCGATGGCCAGTATCAGGTCCCTGGTATTGGACTGGATTCGATTGAGGTGCGCCGATAGATCGCCAATCTCGTCGTGGGAAACCGCCTCGAGACTGGGTCCGGTCAGATCTCCCTCCGCAAGGCAGCGGGCGCGCTCAGAGGCCGCGTTGAGAGCAGCTGTCAGGCCATGCCGGGCATACACTGCCAACCCAATTCCTGTGGCCAGTAACACGAAAGCAATTCCCAGCAATAGCCACCCGGTCGTCGTACTGCTGGAGCTTGCTGCTGCGGATTGCGCGTACGTGTAATAGGCGAAGAGCGTGGAGACCACAGCAATCGCGGTAATCAAGCCAAGACTTATGCCCAAACGTCTGGCGACCGTCAAACGCATCACGAACTCCTCTGGTGTTGCGGGCTCGCCCGGCTGCCTTCGAACAAATAACCGCGGAAAGATTGGCTGCCAGCGGAAAGTCTGTTGCTGCAGAGCGCCGCTCTCCGTATTATCGGCTAGATCAGGGCGAGACTTTACGCTCGACATGGCCAAGGCCCTCTTTTGTGCTGCGCTTCCGATAGACTTCTTTCGCGGCAACAACAGCCTAGTTTCGATCCGATTGCAGAATTCGCTTCCCTTGATGTACGGCTCCTTTGTGCTGGCGAGAAAGAGGAAAGTTCAGATGCTGACTCTGATACGGATGCAGATCTCCTGGCCCTATCGGCTACTTTCAAGTCGTCCGACCAGCCCTGATTTTCCTGGGTCAGATCGCCTCCGAGTTTTCGCGGGGGAACCAAGCCGAAGGGGACTGTCGCCTGCGCGACCAGAGGTCTAGACCCCGTATTTACAGGCAAATTATGCTGTTTGGACTTCTTAGTGTTTTGGCCTTTCATTTGCTGGGGGAGGGTAATGGAGCTATACTGCTGCGTAGAATGCCAAGCCAGATTTATGGCAGGGGATTTTGCCGCACGCCGGCGGTCGCAGTTGTACCACTGCCATAAAGTCCCGCCAGCATTATTCCCGATTCAGAAATTGGATGGAGAAAATGAAGACGCTACTGAAGACTCCGACGGGGATCGGCGGTCTCGACGAGATCACCAATGGCGGGTTGCCGACGGGGCGAACGACACTCGTCTGCGGAGGTCCCGGTTCGGGCAAGACCGTTCTGGGTATGGAATTCCTCGTCCATGGTGTTATCAATTACGGCGAATCCGGCGTTTTTATGGCCTTCGAGGAAACGGAGAAAGAACTGGGCGAGAATGTGGCCTCGTTTGGTTACGACCTGGACCAGTTACAGAAAGACGGCAAATTGGCCATCGACCATGTTTTCATCGAGCGTGGCGAGATTGAGGAGACCGGTGAGTACAACTTGGACGGACTGTTCATCCGGCTCGCTGATTCCATCGACACGATCAAGGCTAAGCGGGTAGTACTGGATACGATCGAAGTGTTGTTTTCAGGCCTCAAGAATGAATCCATTATTCGCTCGGAGTTGCGGCGCCTTTTCCGCTGGCTGAAGGACAAGGGCGTTACTTCCATCGTCACCGGCGAACGTGGCGATGGCGCGCTGACGCGCTACGGGCTAGAGGAGTACGTGGCCGATTGTGTGATCCTGCTGGATCATCGCGTCACCGAACAGCTTTCCACCCGCCGTTTGCGCATCGTCAAATATCGCGGCACGCTGCATGGCATGGATGAGTCTCCCTTCCTGATGGGGGAGAATGGCTTTTCGGTGCTGCCCATCACCTCCGTGGGACTGAACCACACCACCAACACGGATAGGATTTCATCGGGAATTCCCGAGCTCGATAAAATGCTTGGCGGCAAGGGCTTCTTCCGCGGCGCCAGTGTCCTCGTCTCCGGCACGGCCGGCACCGGTAAATCAAGTTTAGCGGCGCACCTGGCCCAGGCTGCATGTATGCACGGAGAGTCGGTGATTTATTTCGGTTTCGAGGAGTCCCGGGAACAGATCATCCGCAACATGAAGTCCATTGGGGTTGAGCTCCAGCCGTTTGTGGATCAGGGACTGCTGCATTTCACTACCATGCGCCCCAGCAGCCTGGGACTGGAAGGTCACCTAGCCTCCATCCATCAAGACATCATGCGAGTGGGGCCCCGGGTGGTCGTGGTCGATCCGATCACCAGCTTTCTCTCCGGGGACGATTGCAGCGTAAAGTCGATGCTCACCCGGATGGTCGATTTCTTGAAGATGCAGCAGATCACGGCCTTGTTTACGCATCTGTCGAAGGCCGGTGGAGATCTGGAAAGCACGGATGAAGGCATTTCTTCCATCATGGACTCGTGGTTGCTTATACGCGATGTCGAACATGAAGGCCGGAGAAGCAAGGCGCTGTTTGTCTTGAAATCCCGCGGCATGGCGCATTCCAACGAGATTCGGGAGTTCGCGCTGACCGACGATGGCATCCGTCTAGGCGAGAATTACACCAAGGCTTTGACCCGCCCCGCAGGCAAATCGAGAGCGGCAACCCGCTGATAGGAGAGGGGACCTTATGCCCGGAACCAGGGGCACAATGCAGAACGAAGGGCCAGAGGGGCCGGCACAGTGGCTGCTCAAGCTGTATGTGGCGGGCCAGACCCAAAAATCACTGGCTGCCTTTGCCAATCTGAAACGGCTTTGCGAGACGCACCTGAAGGGCCAATACCAGATTGAGGTCGTGGATTTGCTGGTGAACCCTAAGCTGGCCAAGGGCGATCAGATTGTCGCCGTCCCCAGCATGGTGAGGCAATTGCCATCTCCGGTCAAAAAGATCATCGGCGACTTGGCCGACGAGGAGCGGGTGCTGGTTGGTCTCGATGTCAAGGCGGTTCGCTGCGCAAACCAAGGAGAGTAAATGCCGGGTGAAAGCAATTTCGACGGTCCGTACGGCGACTCCAGTACTGTGGAATCAGCCGACACTCTGGCCGAGTTCGAGAAGCTGGTCGCCGACCTGGCGCAGCCGCACTACGTCTTTCGTCTGTATGTAAGCGGGAGCACCCCACGATCCACGCTCGCGATTGCCAACGTTCGTGCCATTTGCGAGCGCTATCTCCCGGGACGCTTCGACCTCGAAGTGGTTGACGTTTATCAACAGCCGGCCATGGCCAAGAGTGGACAGGTGGTCGCGGTTCCTACCCTGATCAAGGAACTTCCCCTGCCGGCACAGAGATTTGTCGGCGATATGTCCAATACGGAAAGGATCGTGATTGGCCTCAATTTGCAGCAGTGAGGAACCCGATGGCGCACCGCATGCAGGCACCTGAAAGTCCCTTGGTTCGTGAAGTGGAAGAGCTTCGTGCCAAACTCGCCAAAGCGCAGGAACTCATCCGTGCCATCCAGTCTGGGGAAGTGGATGCGTTCGTCGTAGCGAGTCCACAGGGCGATCAAATCTTTACGCTGAAAGGCGCCGAGCAGGCCTATCGAATCCTGGTTGAGACCATGAATGAAGGCGCTGCCACCCTGGCCGCCGACGGCACTGTGCTCTACTGCAATCAGCGTCTGGCTGACGCAGCCGGGGTGCCTCAGCCACAAATCATTGGCAATCCGATCAGCAACCTCATCCCTCCCTCCGAAGAAAGCACCTTCGGCGCCTTGTTTACTCGGGCCCTGGGCGGACAAGCGCTTCGCGCCGAGCTGGAGTTGCAGGGGAGCGGCGATCGGCGCGTGCCGGCCTATGTTTCGCTTCGCCGGATCGAGGGC